>JAIMBU010000070.1 GCA_023511325.1 Gorillibacterium sp. | reverse complement strand
GTACCAATAAACGAATAACGCGCCCATTTGACTCCGCCTTCCACGCTTTCTAGCAGAAAAGCACAGCGATCATCGGAAAAATGCTTAAAGACGCGGATAGGTGTTTCCGTATCAGCTAACAAACGCCGAGTAACGGGGACGAGATTGAATTCTCCTGCAAGCTTGATAACCTCTTGTAATTCGGGACTGTACATAGCCTTTCTCATCTCCAATCGTTAGGAGCCGGGTGTGGTCTAAAGAAACAAAAAAACCTCTACACAGGGTAGAGGTTTGGTTAGTCTCGGTCAGATAACGGAAGGTATGCCAAATAAGGCTCCGGTCGTAGGAAGTAAAAATAAAGCTTCCCCCGGAAAGGTTGGCACCGTTTATCCTGTCTCAACTCGTCTCATCTCTACTTGCAACTACTCTTCTCGGCTCTTCTCTCCTCCACTATACACGATCATTTTGGCTAACGTCAAACGTGAGTTTACTCGTAAACACGTGGGTGCCGTCCTTGAACATCTAGTGTTCACCGATGGAGCAGCAGAATGTAGCATTAAGCAGATTTTACACATTCTGATTATTAAGAAAGAAGCATTATTTCTTAGGTACACTCGGAATATCGGGTCTAAGGATACGCGCCTCATTCAGGTATACATGGTGAATATCCTTTTGCTTCTTCTCCGTATTCACCTGAACCATGAGTCGGACGCATCGTGGCAGACTTGGCTGCACTGGAATCTCAAGGGAACACATGAGGGGCACGAGCTCCCACCCAGCCATTTGGCGAATTGCACGTGCCGGAAAGGTAGTTGTCAGGTCGTGCGTGGATGTAACGAATACACTGCAAATGTCTTCTGGTTCCACATCGTTCGCTTGGATAATTCTCTCCAAAAGCTCAGATGTTGCTTGCAGAATTTCCGGCTCGTTGTCATTTTCCACGGTTGTCGCGCCGCGAATACCTCTTACCCACATAATAAACCCTCCTGTTTTAGCTCGCTCACGACCGCTCGGACCTGTTCAGTCGTCAGCTCTTCATAGATGTCGACCTCTCCAATATCTACCGGCAGGACGAAGGTCATCCGCCCCTCCTTGAACTTCTTATCATGCATCATTGCCGCCATGATCGCATCCGTATCAAGCTGAGCAGGAATGACTACCGGAAGCTGAAAGCGCTGAAAAATTTGCTTGGTGATGGTATGAATCCGTTCGGGCCGACCTAATTGGACTGCTAGTCGTGCCGCTCCAACCATACCGATGGCAATACCCTCTCCATGGAGAATAACTCCATACCCAGCAACCGCCTCTAGAGCATGACCAATGGTATGACCAAGATTGAGTATGGCACGAAGACCAGTCTCCCGCTCATCCTGGGAAACAACCGCTACCTTCACTTTACAGCCTGTATAAAGCGCATGTCCCAGCAAGTCTAAATCGAGAGCCAGTAATTCATCCGCATGCTCGTTCAGCCAAGATACAAAGTCAGCATCCCGGATCAAGCCATGCTTGATCACCTCAGCGTAGCCCGATCTTACCTCCCGGGGAGGAAGGGTAAGCAATAGCTCTGTATCGTAGAGGACAAGCTCAGGCTGGTGAAAGGCCCCGATGACATTCTTGGCCAAGGGGTGATTTACCGCTACCTTCCCCCCCACACTGCTATCGTGCGCCAGTATGGTCGTCGGGAGTTGAACAAAACGGATCCCCCGCATATAGCTAGCTGCGGCAAAACCAGCAAGATCACCCACTACTCCGCCACCCAAGGCCACAATAACAGAATTGCGATCAAGACCTGCTTCAAGCGCAACACGGATGATCTGCTCCAACGAAGCAAGCGACTTCGTGCTTTCACCAGCGGGAACAATATGGACGTTTACCTGGTACCCACCTTGCTCTAACTTCTCTTTAACCGTATTTAAGTGAAAAGCAGCAACATGGTCATCCGTAATAAGCAGAAGAGGTGACGTAGGCTTAATTCCATTTTTCTCAAGCAAAGAGGCAATCTTCAGGACAATTCCTTCACCAATATAAATCGGATAGGAGCGACTACCAAGGTCAACCGTAAGTTCTTTCATCATCAATATCGCTCCAATTGGGTTTTATAATTAGTCAAGTTAGCGAGAATCTCCTCAAGAGAATCTCCGCCGAATTTCTCCATAAAAGCTGCAGCAACTTCCCAGGCGATCACATTCTCCATGATTACAGCCGCTGCTGGGACTGCGCAGGTGTCGGAACGTTCAACTTGAGCAGTAAATGGCTCCTTTGTATCGATATCAACGCTTTGCAGCGGTTTGTACAGTGTAGAGATCGGCTTCATAACACCGCGAACGATAATGGGTTCGCCTGTAGTCATCCCGCCCTCAAAGCCTCCAGCTCGATTGCTGGCACGGTAAAAGCCTTTGTCTGCCTGATGCAGAATGGGATCATGCACCTGCGAACCGCGACGCTCTGCCGCTTCAAAGCCAATCCCAAATTCAACGCCTTTAAAGGCTTGGATCGAAACAACAGCTTGAGCGATCCGACCATCGAGCTTACGATCCCATTGGACGTGACTGCCAAGACCGACAGGAACTCCCTCGACGATGACTTCGACGATTCCACCGAGCGTATCTCCATCGTTCTTGGCTGCATCAATCGCTGCGATCATCGCGGCTTCCGCTACCTTATCTACCACTCGAACAGGCGACGTCTCCGTGATTTCGGCAAGTTCTTGAGCAGGAAGGTCAGAACGCTGGGCAACCACTTCACCGATACGCAACACCTGACAAGCTGTGCGAATACCGAAGAAAGCGAGAAGTTCCTTCGCTACTGCCCCAACAGCAACCCGCATAGTCGTTTCCCTTGCACTTGAGCGCTCGAGAATATTGCGCAGATCCTTTTGATTGTATTTGAGTCCGCCATTTAAATCAGCGTGACCTGGTCTTGGTCGGAGAATTCTCCGCTTTCCTTCATTTTCTTCAGCAACGGCATCAGCGCCCATCACCTTCATCCAGTTTTTCCAATCGTTATTCTCCACAACGAGTACAACAGGTGCACCTGTTGTAAACCCATGGCGGACACCAGCCACGAGCTTGACGCTATCCTGCTCAATCTGCATTCTCAGGCCTCTACCGTAGCCCTTCTGCCGACGTGACAACTCTACGTTTATCGCTTCTGGTGCAAGCTCAACATGACTCGGAAGCCCCTCGATGATTGCTGTAAGCTGTGGACCATGCGTTTCTCCTGCCGTTAAGAATCTCAATCCGCTTCCCCCTCATCCTCTATACACAGTTGGTTCTGCTGAAAAGCTAGCTCATGGTAAGTGCTGACGCTTTAGCGCTTTTATGCGTTAATTATAATATAGGTCGCTTTCTTTGACAAGAACTCTGGTGAAAACACCTGCTACGCAAGTGAACACACCTGCTGCGCATCACTATCGTGAAAGCACCTGCTGCACAATCATTTACTGGCGAAAGCGCCTGCCACGCAATCTGGGAATGGGCTCCAATCGCCCGTTGTTTTCGGATAATTATGATTAGATCTTTAGCTGTATCTATCCGAAAACAAAAGCGAACACTTCGTTTTTTCACCCATTCCCGCTTGACTCGCAGGCGTTCACCATACCTGTAAAAAAGACCGCCGTGTTCAGTCACACGACGGTCTTTCAATTGTTTAGTAGTTCATGCCACGTTGCAACTATGGATTACTTCATCCACCTACCGCATGGTCTTCAAACTATTTAACTGATGTGTTTTTGCTTAGTGAATCTGGGGTTATTCTTGCAGTAGCTCCATGAACTTCGGCATGTATGATTTCTTCCCCACGCTGTCCATTGATCAGAGCCAGTAAGGGATCCGTTTCTACGCCTAGTATTTGGGCGCATTGTTCTCTGGTAATCAAACCTTTTCTGTAAGCATCGATAACTAACCTTTTATCCAACGTCCCACCTCCTGAGGAAATATTTCCACTCTTAGCGTTGACCGGAAGGTTTGCAAATATGCTTATTCCTACTTATTTCCCATTTTGCGGTAAAAAAATGTGTCGGCCAGCTCTAACTCATAGCGAATCGGGGTGAAAATCTGCTCCGTGCTACCGACAAAGAGAAGTCCCCCTGGCTTAAGCGCTGTTGCAAATTTCTGATATAGCTTATTCTTGGCCTCTTCAGTAAAATAAATCATTACGTTACGACAAACGATAAGATCAAAGCCGCTTTCGAAGGTATCGGCCAGCAAATCTTGCTTTTTAAACTGAATATTCGTTTTTAATTCCGGTGAAATATGAAACAAGGCAGCTTCTTCACGAAAATAAGTACGCATAAATGCAGGGGGTACATCTCGGATGGAACGATCCATATAAACGCCTTGCTTCGCTTTCTCCAGCACAATCTCATCAAGATCAGTAGCTAGAATGGTACTGTTGGCCAGAATTCCTAGCTCCTTCATAATCATTGCTAGGGTATAAGGCTCTTCTCCTGTGGAGCAAGCAGCACTCCATACCTTCAGACGTTTGCTTGCCGCAGACATCTCAGGAAAAAATCTGTCCTTCAGCACTTCCCACCGATTGGGATTACGCCAAAATTCAGAAACATTTATCGTCATCCGATCCAGAAACTCGTAGAGAAGCTTCTTATCCTTAGCCATAGCTGTAAAATACGTTTCGAAGGTAGTGTATCCAAGCTTGGTTCGGAGGGTTGTCAGCCGCCGTTTCATTTGGGCTTCCTTATACAACGTCAGATCAATCCCCGTTAAATCCTTTATACTTTTGATAAAGCGCAAGAAATCAAGATCACTACTCTCCAACATCGTACCCCCCGCTTTGTCATTCAAGACTTTTCATTTCAATAATGAAAAGCCAACATCCAATATCGATTAGATCCAGATTGAAATGTCCTTCTTGTAACTCAACATCTCTTCCGGCTTGAAATACAGCGAAATTTCCCGTGCAGCACTTTCTGGAGAATCCGAACCGTGAATCAAATTGTAATTGGTATGCACCGAATAATCGCCTCGAATGGTCCCAACATCTGCTTCAATTGGGTCGGTTTTACCCATCATCACGCGGCTGAGGGCAATCACACGCTCGCCTTCCCATACCATGGCAAAAACAGGACCTGAAGTAATAAAGGTAATCAGTCGCTCGTAAAATGGCTTTTCGACATGCTCGGCGTAATGCGTTTCCGCCGTCTCCCGAGAGATTAGCATCAATTTAGCTCCTGCAAGCTGGAAGCCTTTTTGCTCGAATCTGTGGACAATCTCCCCAATGAGCCCTCTTTGCACACCATCTGGTTTCACCATCAAAAATGTCTGCTCCACTGATTACCACCTCTTTCGGGAAATTGACACACTTGTCATTCTAAACTAAGCTGACAACCGAATAACCGGATCATCAGAATAGCGTATTGCCAAGCTGATCAGCACATTTAGATTAATTGGTCCGCTCTCCAACAAACCTTGCAACACCTGCCAAATCTTTCTTCGCCTGAATATCTGGTAGACCACTCAGATCCTCAATCGCTTTAGTAATATAGCGACTTGCAATCTCCTCTGCCTTAAGTAAACCAGAACATCCGCGTACCATCTCTAGAAATTTGGAGACATCTGTTTGCCCATCGGCTTCGCGGATGCGCTCAATTTCTTCAAGTAGCGGGGTGCTGAGCAGTGGCTCTTGAAGCGCTAATAATACGGGCAAGGTCAAATTCCCTTGTTTAATATCACTGCCCGGAGGTTTACCGATTTGTTCCTCAGTTCCACATAAGTCGAGAAGATCATCGCGAATTTGAAAAGCCATACCAACATGATAACCGTAAGAATACAACCTACGCGTTACCTCTGGAGACGCTCCTGCAGCCACAGCTCCCAATTGGCAACTGATAGCAATCAATAGGGCTGTCTTTCGCTTAATCCGCAATAGGTAATCACGTACGGTCTGCTTTGTATTGAAAAAGAAGCGGATCTGTTCGATTTCACCGATACTCATCTCCACAATCGCATCTGACATAATCTGATGGATACGTGGGTTATCGAACCGGGTAATCACTCCCAGAGCCTCGGCGAATATGTAATCTCCTGTATACATCGCGATTCGATTGTCCCACTTGGACTTAACGGTGAGCTGACCACGTCTCGTATTTGCATCGTCGATCACGTCATCATGAACCAGCGAAGCCATATGAATCAGCTCCATGGATACAGCGATATCTCTCATCCGCTCCAGTTGGTACTCTCCAAACTGACCCGATAACAGCACAAAAATCGGGCGAATCCGCTTGCCACCTGCTTTGAGTAAATGCATCGAGGTTTGTCGCATAAGCGGATGATCGGAATTCATTGATTTTTCTAATTCTTTTTCAATGTAATTCATATCTTTCTTGATCCTTGCGTAAATGTCAATAAGCTTCATAGTTTCACCTGTATGACGGAATGTTATTCTATATGTCAATATGCATCAAACGCTTCAAAAAACCAAGCGCAAGTGCACGGTCGTGATAAATATTGTTGTTTGACCATTGTATGGCTATCTGCTTGCTTTACCTCATTGGGTTTCTAATTACCCCATCTACGATATAATTCGTGATCGATATGCATCGAGTCCAGCACACGGCCCACCATAAAATCGGTCAATTCCTCAAGCGAAGAAGGCTTATGATAAAAAGCTGGCATGGCAGGTATAATCATTGTCCCCATGCGTGAAAGTTTCAGCATATTCTCCAGATGAATCGCTGACAATGGCGATTCACGTGGCACAAGTAGAAGTCTCCTTCCTTCTTTAAGAATGACATCTGCCGCCCGCTCCAGCAGATTACCAGATGCCCCATGAGCAATACTTGACAATGTGCCCATTGAACAAGGGACAATAACCATCCCCTCTGTTCGAAAAGACCCGCTAGCAATGCTTGCACCAATATCTTGAACAGGATGATAAACCAGTTGGTCAGATTGACTACTAAAATGCTCGGCAAGCATTTCTTTACGCTTAGAAGCTTGCCAGTCCAACTCATCATGCAGCACTCGCCAACCTGCTTCTGTCACCACCAGATGAACCTGATGCCCAGCCGCTAGTAGAAACTGAACCAGCTTGACACCATAAATCACTCCACTCGCTCCCGTAAGACCAACAACCCATGGCTTCCTCATCGAAATTGTACCGCCATATCCACCATGGTAAAGCCAAAGACAACACAACTCAATACCCCGTTCATTGTAAAGAAAGCCGTATTCATCCGAGTTAAGTCTTTTTCGCTTACGATAGAGTGTTCGTAGAACAAAATCGCGTAGGAGAGAACCAATCCCGCAAAGTACCACCAACTGAGATCCGTAATAAAAAACAAACTTGTTAGTCCGATAGCAGTTGCCAAGTGACACGCTCTAGCTATCCATAATGCTTTAGTAATACCGAAACGGGAGGGAACCGAATATAGACCTTGCTTGCGATCAATCTCGATATCCTGACAGGAATAAATGATATCAAAGCCCGTGGTCCAAAGTGCAATCGATAAGTAGAATACATAGGTCGTCCAATTGGTATTCCCCGTGACTGCAACCCACCCTCCCATTGGAGCAAGAGCAATCGTTAATCCAAGGATGAAATGACAGAGCCAGGTAAACCGCTTGGTATACGAATAGAATACAAGAAAAAAAACAGCAACTGGTAACAGCTTAACAGCGAGATTGCTCAGATGTGCTGTGGCGATAAATAGAACAACGAAAGCCGCGATAATGAACAACAGGACCTCCGTCAAGGAAAGCAGCCCTGCAGGAATGGCTCTTGAGGCTGTACGAGGATTCTTCAGATCAATTGTCCGATCAATCATCCGATTGAGACCCATTGCTGCGCTCCGCGCACCTATCATTGCCAGCGTGATCCAACCGATCTGGCCCCAAGATGGCAATTGGTTAAGGCTGACAACCGACCCGAGCACCGCACCCATGAACGCAAAAGGTAGCGCGAATAGGGTGTGCTCAAATTTAATCATTTCCAGAAAAATTTTAAGTTTTCTCAGCATAGCCTTCCCCCAACCTACAGTTCCTGCTTGACTCCAATGTGTAAGGCAGCAATACCACCCGTAAGTGGATACGCCTTGACACGGATGAATCCTACTTGCTCAAAATGATTAGCAAGCTGATGGTGATCGGGAAAATGCACAAGAGATTCCGGAAGCCACTTGTATTGCTCATAACTTTTGGCTACGAGTTTACCTAAAAGCGGCAGCAACCGCCGAAAATATAAGTAATATATACCTTTAAAAGGTTGCCATGTTGGCTTGGACAACTCCAGACAGACAACCTTCCCACCCGGTTTTACAACACGTTGCATTTCACGCAGCACCTGCATGATATCGGGTACATTGCGCAGCCCAAAACCAATGGTGACATGATCAAAGGTGTTCTCAGCAAATGGAAGGCTCATCGCATTACCTTGAATAAGCTCGATTTGCTCAGATAAACCTGCTCCCTTGACCTTTTCTGCACCGTACTCCAGCATGTTCGGGCTGAAGTCTAGACCAACGATATGACCCGTACCGCTAGCTTGGGCCAGGGTAATGGTCCAATCGCAGGTTCCACAGCACAGGTCGAGTACAGTGGAACCTGCTGAGATACTAAGCTTGTTCATGGCAAACCTTCTCCAATAGCGATGTCGCTTAAAGCTAAGAAGATCATTCATCAGATCATATTTAGGAGCAATGCGTTCAAATACCGAATGTACATGTTCTTCTTTGGATAACATGAATCAGCTCACCTCAAAACTCTTCCAGAGTTTTCGATTTGTGTAAAGAACGATTCACCCACTCAAAAAGTGGCTGTAGCTCCTTGATCAGGCGGTCCGAATTCAACTGGCGGATTTTATTTAACAACTGCGTTCCTTCATCATTCAGCATCTGCTGTAATTGCGAATGAATATGATATTTCAATAGGAGGCTTCTCAGCTTTCCTGAATC
>JAIMBU010000697.1 GCA_023511325.1 Gorillibacterium sp. | reverse complement strand
GTTTAGCTACTAGCGTAAAAGTTTTAGGAATACCCTTATCAAAAACTTCGGAGGATAAATTCGGTAGCTCCTCTAGTCGTTTGATCACAAGCTCCGATTCTGCCACTGCCGTCACGATCTCACCTAAAGTCCATTGACGCAAATAAACCTTAGGTGAGGTAGTCTGCCCTATTGGATCTGCTGAGAACTTGCTAAAGGCAGCGTCCATCTCTATTAGCGAAGTGTCAAAATAGTCTCCAGTTACCTTATGCTTGCGAATATTCGCAGTTGTTCCTTTAGAGGATAGCAGCTTGGTTGAAACTGGATGGAAATCCTGAAGGACTAACACCCCTTCCTTGGCCAGTAATCGCGCAACTACTTTAAATAAGGGGAGTAATTCCTGAAAATAATGCAGAATGCCGAATTCCATAAAAACAATGTCAAATTCACCTGTCCACTTATCAGTAGGCAACTCTAAAACGTCTGATACCTGATAACGAATGTTTACACCTGCTTCAAGAGCAAGCTCTAGCGCATATTTTTGATTTTCCACAGAAAAGTCAACGATTGTCACTTCCGCTCCAAGTAAGGCGAGCGCGACTGCTTTATTCCCATTTGACCCCAGTAGATTTGCGATCTTCTTCCCCTTAACATCCGCTCCCATATGATGAAGAGCGGTACCCACTCGCTTCTCTGGTGATTCCTTGATTTTATCTGCCGCTTCTTTTGGTGTTCCAAAACGCTGGAGCCAAGCTTGATAAGTTCCTGTGTTCCATGCTTCTTGGTTGTGTTGCCCAGCCTCTTTCATTGCGCCACTCCTATTTGTGAACTCTGATAGATGAATAAAAAACCGCCCTACTGGACGGTTGGCCTGTTCATTATGGCGGAGAGGGTGGGATTCGAACCCACGCACGCTTTGACACGCCTAACTGATTTCGAGTCAGCCCCCTTGGGCCTCTTGGGTACCTCTCCATATCCTTAATTATTACGGACAAATTATATTGTACCACACCCTCTGATCGGTACGCAACGGGAAATTACGCTTCAATTAATCCGCTTCTTCGGATGCTCGTCTTTCTATTTCCTTGGCAGCCATCAAGGGGTTAGAGCGGAGCACTTTCTTCATTTTGCTTTCAAATTTCGCCCGTGGAACCAGTACGCTATGCTTGCACCCCGTACAGCGTATGCGAATATCCATCCCCATGCGAATGATCTCCATTTCGTTCACTCCACAAGGATGTGGCTTTTTCATCTGCACAACATCCCCAAGTTGAAACGATTTCCGCTCCATCGCTTGTCACCCCTTCTCATCCGGTAAATATGCCGCACCTCTAACCGTTGGCATCTGTGATAGCTTTAGCTTCTGCTCAATCTCTTGGTTCAGATCCCGAATGATATCCTGACGTGTGTTTGGACGGCACTCTATGCTGATCCGCACGGATAGATTACTCTCCCCGAGTGACTGAATCCCTTTTACAACCGGGAGACTGACCACATTGTCGTTCTTCTCATGCAAAGCTAAGAAGATTTGATCGAGCTCTATAATCGCCTTACTAATATCTTCCTCATAGCTGAACAATAAGTCAACTAAAGCGAACGAATTATAAATCGAATAATTAGTTACCGCTTGAATTGTACTGTTCGGAATGATATAGATTTCCCCGGTCCATGCACGGATGGTCGTTACCCGCAGACCGATTACCTCCACTGTTCCTTTAAAGGTTCCCGTCTGAATCACATCGCCCACAGCAAACTGATCCTCAAAAATAATAAAGAATCCCGTGATAATATCTTTGACGATGCTTTGCGCCCCAAATCCAATGGCAAGACCCAGTACGCCTGCCCCTGCAAGCAGCGGTGCCAAATTAAAATTGAATTGACTTAGGATGAGGAGAATTGCAATGAAGTTAACGACGTAAGTAATAACATTCTGCAGCAAAGCACCGATTGTTGTTGCTCTTCGCACATCAAAACGCAAGTGCTTATTCTTCCGGTCACTAACAATTCTTCTGACCGATGCATTAGCCACTCTGTTGACGATACGGGCAATAACTATAATCAGAATCACCTTTATGACCGTGAAAATCATGCTCGACCAAAGCTCTGGCGCCAACATGCTTGACCAAAGTTCTGGTCCCAAGAAGTAATCTTTCAAATTCCGAATATAGTTGCCTGCCGATTCTACTTGATTGGATATCTCCGTTAATTCCACTTAATCACTCCTTAGAGAAATACCTTCGTAACTTAACCCGTTTTTACGAAAAAGTCCACGAATCTCCACTTTTTCCTCCTGAATGACCTTAATGACAGTCGGTAAATCCGTTTCAAGAAAACCAATTGATAAGGCACAGCCTGCTGTAACGGACTTAGGTGTCGGCTGAGTGTCGGATTCAATATCTAAGCTATCGAGCAGCATTTCCATCCGCAACGCCTGTTGGGTCGAGTCGAAAGCAATGAGTAGCATTTGCAGTTCTGCCTCCTTAAATACTTAAAACTTTCTTACTCCTACGTATAAAACTAGCATCGCCTTCGTATACTAGTAAAAAATAACAATGACGGAGGATACTTATGAAACTTTCACCCGAATATGAAGCTTCTCCCTCTTTTGTCCCTCACCTTTTTCCAGGGGACGAAGCTAAAGTGGCGATGCGTATTGCCAGCCTACTATCCGGTTGCTTTCTAAAGATCCCCGCTCACCGTAACGT
>JAIMBU010000696.1 GCA_023511325.1 Gorillibacterium sp. | reverse complement strand
TTTATATAGAGGAAGTACGTTATTGCATACGGAATTATGGTGAATGTAATTCCAGCTAAAATCGTTACAAGCACAAAACGTTGAGTTCTTTTATTAATGATGTAAAAGAGGATTAATAAAGGGAACATCGGAATTGCTAAAGCAACCCATACTTCAGGTCCTCCCAAATAAAGGCGGTAGATGACAAATTCAAGCAGAAGAATGAACCCTGTTTGCCATCCGCCGAAAATCATTCCAAAATAAATAATAATATAGCGAATATCACAGATTACTCCACTATCATCATGGTACGAAAACGTCACGGATAGGAAAAGACTTATTGTACAAGTGATCAGAATGAATTTCCGGCTAAAGTTTCGAGGCTTATCGCGGTAATAAATATTGAACATAATAAACGGGAGGAGGGCAAAAAATAACTGGAGTAATATTTCCTTAGATAAATCCATAAGGGCGCCCCTATTCTAAAAAGCTACTTATTAGTTAAATTTCGACAGTGCGTTAGTTTCTCCTTCGAGGGGGAGCAGATATAAGTTTTATCTAATATATTTCCTTTAATAGAAAATAAAAGTAAGCCCGATTAGTTCGGACTTACTTTTAAGCCTGACGTTGTGAATGCTAACGTCTATTTGTTTTATCAACAGTGAGGTCGTTGATGAACAGAGGATCGCATGCGGCTACCCGTGCACAACCGTCCCACCATTGACGTGGATAACTTGCCCTGTGATATAGGAGGCATCATCAGAGGCGAGAAATACATAAGCAGGTGCCAGCTCAGCTGGCTGGCCTGGGCGCTTCATCGGCGCCCCCGAACCATGCTCTGATGTTTTCTGGGCGTCAAAGGTAGAGGGTATGAGTGGTGTCCAGATAGGACCAGGTGCGACCGCATTGACACGAATCCCTTTTTCCACGAGATTGCTCGATAGAGAATAGGTGAAGGCACTTATTGCTCCTTTGGTTGCAGAGTAGTCTAGTAGTTGAGGGCTTCCTTGGTAAGCCGTGATTGAAGTTGTATTGATGATAGTAGCGCCTTTCTTCAGGTGGGCCACTGCTGCTTTAGTCAGGTAGAACATAGCAAAGATATTTGTCCGAAAGGTCCGCTCAAGCTGCTCAGCTGAAATGTCCTCAATGCCCTTTTGGGGATGCTGCTCGGCAGCATTGTTTACAAGAATATCCAAGCCGTTCCAGCGCTTAACCGTCTGCTGAACAATATCTTGGCAGACATTCTCCTTACCGATATCACCGGGAAGTAACAAACATTCGCTACCAGCAACCTCGACCAGTCGCTTTGTTTCCTCTGCATCGCCTTGCTCGTTAAGATAGGAGATCGCAATTCTGGCACCTTCTGCAGCGAAGGCTAAGGCGACAGCCCGGCCAATACCACTATCCCCACCAGTGATTAAAGCGACCTTCCCCTTCAGCTTGCCGCTTGCTTTATAGTCCGGCTCCACTGCCACCGGCTTCGGTGTCATTTCACTCTCGATCCCTGGTTGTTGATTCTGGTGTTGCGGTGGGACCATCTGTTGCTTTTGTCCATTGTTCGAATTAGAACTCATCGGGTATATTCTCCTTTCGAATGCTGGATTTAGTATGGGACGCAAAGAAATAAAATATGTGAACCTCAGTATAAATCAACATAACCTTAAACAGGCTTTCCCCCCGGTCCATGATCTGATATGGTAACAGAGTATAGTCTAAGGTTCAGTTCACTGTAGACTCTAGAAGAAAGCGGGAAATGAAGCATGAGGATTAACAAATATATTAGTGAAACGGGTGTCTGCTCCCGGCGAGAAGCGGATAAGTGGGTGACCGAAGGTCGCGTTACGATCAATGGGCAGCTAGCAGAACTGGGTAGTCAGGCAGTAGAAGATGACGATGTCCGTGTAGATGGGGAAGCTATCGGTAAGAAGCGGAAGGTCGTCTATATTGCCTTAAATAAACCAGTGGGTATTACCTGCACATCTGAGCCTCACGTGAAAGGGAATATCGTTGATTTCATTGGTTATCCCGAACGGATATTTCCTATTGGAAGGTTGGATAAAGACTCGGAGGGGCTGATTCTGTTAACCAATGACGGGGATATTGTCAACGAAATTCTCCGTGTTGAGAACCATCATGAGAAGGAGTACATTGTCACTGTGGATAAGCCAATCACGGATTCCTTTATTGAAGGAATGTCCGCTAGCGTTCCTATCCTTGGAACGGTTACACTTCCTTGCAAGGTGGAGAAGGTAGGAGCACGCACCTTTCGCATCACGCTGACACAGGGGCTTAACCGGCAGATTAGACGGATGTGTACTCACTTTGACTATCGGGTGAATAAGCTACAGCGAGTGCGGATTATCAATATTCAGCTGGATGGCTTACGAAGTGGTCAATGGAGAAAGCTTAATGAAGAAGAGGTACAAGGACTAGTACCTGGATACTTGTCTGATCGACCACTGGAAGGGTAGTTTATTTGGAGCAGATTGACGGAGGTACACCTTCGCAGAACGGAAGCAGCAAATAAACAACCACAGGTACACATCCTGTTTTGCAGGAAGCGGCTCTGTGGTTGTTTATTTGCTGCTATTATTTTTTGCCTAGAGGAGCATATTCCATTTTTGCTACTTCTACTTCATCAGTAGGAACAGTTATGATCCGCTCAAGAACGGTTCGGTTCTTACCTAGCTTCTTAGCAGCATACATAAAAT
>JAIMBU010000695.1 GCA_023511325.1 Gorillibacterium sp. | reverse complement strand
TAATCATTTAAATTAAAGCAGATCATTGACATTGAGAATCATTATCAATATCATTATCAAGGGGTGCATGCTTTGCTTTTAAATGCTCACAAGTGGGGGGATTCGGTTGCATGGTCGTTTTTGGAGAACCGGTTTGCTAGTAATTTTGCTATTTGTATTGATTATTCCAGGTCAAGCTCATGCAGCAGATAGCAATTGGCGCAAAGTTGTAAATGAAATAGAAGACACCTTGCAGCAAGCGCTGGAGACCTATGATAAGGGGGACGTCGTAGAAGCCAAGACTCAGGTCAATAATGCTTATTATGGACCATACGAGAGCGGACAGATGGAGAAGGCGGTGAAATATAATATTTCCTCGAAGCGAAATGCCATTATCGAGGAAGAATTCCGCCTGATCCGCAAGTCGATGACTGCTGGGACACCGAAGGCAGAAGTGTCCCAGCAGATATCAGAGTTGGTGGATATGCTTCGGGAGGATGCGGCTACACTGAGCAAGTCCGACAGCAGTCCACTGGGGATTTTCTTGTCCTCGCTGGTTATTATCCTCAGGGAAGGCATCGAAGCGATCCTCGTTATCGCTGCAATCATTGCTTATCTGATCAAGTCGGGAAATCGGGATAAAGTTAAGATTATTTATCAGAGCACATTAGTAGCTCTTGGAGCGAGTGTGCTGACGGCGATAGGGCTGAAATACTTATTCAATATCAGCGGAGCCAGCCAGGAAAATTTGGAGGGCATTACGATGCTGTTAGCCGTAGCTGTGCTCTTCTCCATGAGCTTATGGTTAATTGGCAAAGCGGATGCCAAACGGTGGAAGAATTATATTGAAGGGAAGATTCAAACATCCATTACTACCGGTAACACCCTGACTCTGTGGTTGGCTGCTTTCCTTGCAGTATATAGAGAGGGTGCTGAGACCGTTCTTTTCTATCAGGCCTTAGTGACTGGACAGGAGAAGATCGGGGTAAGCATGATCGGGTTAGGAATTATTGTCGGTGCTTTGGCGTTGGTTGTTATCTTCATGATTATCCGCTATGGAAGTCTGCGGATACCACTCAAACCCTTCTTTATGGGCACCAGCATCTTGATGTACTACCTAGCCTTTGTATTCGCTGGAGAAGCCATAACAGAGCTTCAGGCTGGATATATGGTTAGTGCAACTACGATCTCCGGGTTTCCAATCATAAGCTTTTTTGGAATTTATCCAACGGTAGAGAGCCTGACTGCCCAAGGTCTGTTGCTGCTTGCTACAGTCTTAGGGCTTGTCTGGTACGTGATTTCTTCCCGCAAGGGAGCAGCTAAAGCCGAAGGCAAGCATCTGCCGAGCTAATTGAGTCAACGATATGTTAAATGCTTCATACCAAACATTTAGGGGTGTAAAGAGGATGAAAATTCAAAAATATGTGATGCTTTCCGGAATGGTATTGGCTTTATCCGCGGCGCTGGTAGGCTGCACCAGTACGAACAGCAATAATAGTAGTAGCACTGATTCCTTGGAGAACAATACGGCGGTTAATTCCCCGGCGGATGAAGCGGCAGCCTTTGAAGAGTTTCCGATCGGTGAAGAGCAAGAGGTCGAGGGAATCAAGATTGGAGCGTTGTACCTGCAGCCAGTGGATATGGAGCCGATGGATAAAGCGGGATTATCGGCTGCTCAGTCCGACTTTCACCTTGAGGCAGATATTGCTGCTCTGGAAGGCAATCAAACGGGATTCGGGATTGGTGAGTTTATCCCTTACCTGAAGGTTCATTATCAGATCAAAGCCAAGGGTACGGAGAAGGTTGTTTCCGAAGGTACCTTTATGCCCATGAATGCTTCAGATGGAGCTCATTATGGCGCTAACGTTAAACTAGCCGGTGCAGGGGAATATATCCTGAATTATGTTGTAGAATCTCCAGAAAAAATGGACTACCTGCTTCATACCGATGAAGCAACAGGAGTGAAAGGCCGTTTCTGGCAGGAGCCGATTGACTTAACCTGGGAATTCTCATGGGTACCAAGAACCTGGTAAAACAGCACGGATCAAAGTGTTTGCAAGGCAATCGGGTATTGTAACCAGAATAGTGTGGTGAGGAAGAATTGTTAAAAGCTATTTCTATTATCCTCGGAAACGGATTTGAAGTTGCGCTAATTATTTCCGTTATTATCGTATGGCTCCGGCATACAGGAAACAGCCATTTATCCAGATGGGTTTTCGGTGGGACGGCATTTGCCGTAGTCATAGGGTGGGTTGTCTTGTATTCGCTGAAATTGTCCGGTCCGAAGAAAGAAAGCTTTACAGGTTGGGCAATGGGTATGTGTTTTATCTTGGAGATTTTGTTTCTCATTTGGATAAGCAAGGAAAGAAAAGCTCATTCAGAACAAAAGAGTGCGGAGCATTTTCTATGGAGTCGAGCAACAGTGGGGAAACTATTTATTTTCCTCACTGCCGCTTCTTTGACTGTATTGCCGCTAATGCGCATTCTCCAGTTTCCCAGCAGCATCTTTATCCAGACCTACAGTGTGGTCAACACAGAGCTTATTCTCAAGTTCACTGGTGGACTGCTCGGTTTAGTTCTTTGTTTCATTTTTGAAATGTCCTTTCTAAGAAGCACACGCACACTTTCAGTCCGCAACTCAATGGCTGGAAGTGTAGTGCTCTTAGCTGCCCTAATGCTTAATCAACTTTTTACAGTCGTACAGATTTTATTCGCTAGAGG
>JAIMBU010000694.1 GCA_023511325.1 Gorillibacterium sp. | reverse complement strand
AGCTTAGAGCGGATAGATCAAGGAAACACCCGTTTTTAGAGGAAAGGAAGGCGAAAAATCATGTTAGACCGGTTACAAGCGTTGGCAGATCGCTATGACAAGCTGAGTGAACTCCTCTGCGATCCGGCTGTGGCGAGCGACCCAGACAAGCTGAGAACTTATTCTAAGGAACAATCGGACCTTCAGGATGCTTATGAAGCTTACAATGAATATAAGATTGTCTGCGAGGAACTTGACGCAGCTAAGGTAATGCAAAGCGAGAAACTAGACGATGATATGCGCGAGATGGTCAAGGGCGAGATCGATGAGCTTTCGGGACAGAAAGCCAAGCTGGAAGAGCAGCTAAACCTCCTGATGATGCCGAAGGATCCGAATGATGACAAGAATGTTATTGTTGAAATTCGTGGTGCCGCAGGCGGCGATGAAGCTGCTTTATTCGCCAGTGACCTTTACCGTATGTACACGCGTTATGCGGATAATCAGGGCTGGAAAGTGGAAGTGCTGGACACCAACCTAAACGATCTCGGAGGCTTTAAAGAGGTTGTATTCATGATTGCTGGCAAGGGTGCTTATAGCAAGCTCAAGTACGAGAGCGGTGCGCATCGTGTGCAACGGATTCCGGTTACGGAGTCTGGCGGCCGGATTCATACGTCTACCTCGACAGTGGCGGTCATTCCGGAAGCTGAGGAAGTCGAAGTCGACATCAGTGACAATGACATCCGCGTAGATACGTTCTGTTCCAGTGGAGCAGGCGGTCAGTCGGTTAATACGACGAAATCGGCGGTGCGGGTAACCCATATTCCCACTGGTATCATCGCTACCTGTCAAGATGGTAAGTCTCAGAACAAGAACAAAGAAAAGGCGCTGCAGGTTTTGCGCGCTCGTGTATATGATAAGTTCCTACAGGAAGAGAATGCCAAGTACGCAGATGATCGCAAAAGCAAGGTCGGAACAGGCGACCGAAGTGAGCGGATCCGCACTTATAACTATCCGCAAAGCCGGGTAACCGACCACCGCATTGGGCTGACCCTGCACCGTCTGGAATCGATTCTGAATGGTGACTTGGACGAAATCATCTCGACGTTAACGGTAGCTTCTCAAGCTGACTTATTGGAGAATGCCGAATAAATAAGGAGGCAACGGGGATGACGGATCAAAGCAAACCGCTTCTACCGGGAGATCCGGCAGAAGCCTTCGCGCCGGAACAGTCCACCTCTGTCACGACAATCAGGGAAGCCTATGTGCAGGCTTCTTCTTTTTTGCGAGCAAGAGGCATAATGGAACCGGAGAGTTGTGCGCAGCAGCTTGTTGAATACGTACTGGGGCTGACACGTACGGAGCTGTACCTGCGTTTTGCCGATGTTTTTCCGCTGGAGGCAACAGCAGCTTGGGGCGAGGCGGTAAGTCGTAAAGGTCGGGGGGAGCCGCTGCAATACATCACAGGGGAGCAAGAGTTCTACGGCATACCCTTCACAGTAAACCCGGCTGTGCTTATCCCACGGCCGGAAACGGAGCTATTGGTTGAGGCACTGATGCAGCATGGCCGACGCATGTGGCCGGAGGTGACGACCAGCAAGAGGACACCAGAGAATAGGCAGCATGAACAACAGCAGCAAGAGCTGAACAGATATCCAAGTGAGGTGGGGCAGTCCGCGGAGGCTGAGGAAATCCAGTCGCATCTACCCGTGCCTCCTCCGCAAGCACAGCCACTGAATAAAGCTGAGGAGCTACCTATGAAGGTTGACAAAGCTGAGGAGCTACCTGCGAGGGTTGGGAAGCAGCAGTCACAGCAGCCTATGCTTGTTGATATTGGCACGGGGAGCGGAGCGATTGCGGTTACAATCGCTTGTTTGTGCAAGGATTGGCAGGTTACGGCAACGGATATCTCTCCAGCCGCCTTGAGCGTAGCCCAAACGAACGCGGAGCGTAACGGAGTAGGGGAGAGAATCCATTGGTTGGAGGGAGACCTGCTTCGCCCAGTTATTGAGGCAGGGATTACTCCAAACATCCTTGTCTCAAACCCTCCATACATTCCCAGTCACGATATCACTGAGCTTCAGCCGGAGGTTCGCATCCATGAACCTCATCTGGCACTCGATGGCGGACCGGATGGCTTAGAGCCCTATCGCCGCATCGTCAGGCAGATGGCTGAGCTTCCGGCTTATCCCGAGCTAGTTGGTTTTGAGGTTGGTATCCATCAAGCGGAGGCAGTTACAGCGTTGTTAAGCGATCTGCATCAGTGGGACTGGATCAAGACAGTTCCCGACTTAGCGGGAATAGCCCGTCATGTCATTGCAGGTAGAGAAGCCTAAGTAAAGGCTGAGGATGTAGCTAGAGAACGATAACGATTTATTGAAAAGCTAGAAGCTCAGCGTGTACTTTAATGTGCACCTGGGCTTTTTTATCGATCGTTTTCGTAAAGAAATCGATTATTCATTTGCCCAACCCTGCCTTGAGGTTGCAGCAAAGATAGATCGATTACTAGAAAGCATCTATCAGATACATCAGCTCCAAGAAAGAATGTAACTGCATTTCGTACAGCTAATTTGATGCTTATGGCGTATGGGAAAGCTCTACCTGCATTTCCTACAGTTAATTTGATGGATTTAGCCGTAGTTGATCAAATGTGCGGAAATAGATGTACCTTTTGCAGGTAGATAAGAGAGAAAGTGGCTTTTGGCTGTTTTAACTGTACCTTTTGCAG
>JAIMBU010000693.1 GCA_023511325.1 Gorillibacterium sp. | reverse complement strand
TCACCGAGGAAATTATCGAACAACGTCCGTACCATAGTGCGTATAAGGATATTACGTGGGCTGACTGCGCGTTAAGAAAATACCTGAATGGTGAGTTTTATGAGAAATTTAGCGTAACAGATCAATCCAGAATCCTTCCGGTCATCAATCATAATCCGGATAATCCGTGGCATGGTTCAACGGGCGGGGCAGATACGGTAGACAGCGTATTTTTATTAAACATTGAGGAAGTCGCGTGCCTCTATTTCGGCGATAGCCGTTCCAAGCTGTACAACCCGGGAAAAAATCAAAAATATTGGCTCCAAAGAAAAGATGAAAACAACAGTAAGCGAATAGCAAAACTTGTGGATAAAGAACATGTTTGGTGGTGGTGGCTGCGGTCGTCCGGCCGCTTCAATGTAAGAGCCGCGTACATCCACGGTGACGGGAATATAGGTATCCAAGGCAATAATATATTGAAGGGCAACCTCAGCGATGGCAAATGTACAGGCGGTGTCCATCCCGCTTTATGGTTGAAGCTGTAATGGAGTCAGGAATTTGATACACCCCTTAAGGACAAAACTCTTACGGCTTTGTCCTTTTTCCCATATAGGCTTTGTATCCCGGCGATAAAAGCGACACGTGCTTTGTACGACGGATGGCCGTGATAACGGGGATTGTAGCCGTTGGTCGCGCCTTCCTGTTCGCCACGAACATGGATGATATCCACCCTGGACAATATTGAGCATTTTTGAACATAACTTCTCCGTCATGAATCGATAAAATGATGGGTAAGGAGGAACGACCATGAACTGGATACAAGGCCTGACAAAAGCAATCCAATATATGGAGAGCAACCTGACCCATGAAATCACCGTAAATGACGTAGCGAATCATGTGTACGCTTCCAACGCTCATTATCAACGTGTGTTTTCTTTAGCAACCGGCATCACCATCGGCGACTATATCCGGAATAGGCGCTTGAGTTTAGCCGGGCAGGACTTACTGTTATCAAAGAATAGAATCATAGATGTTGCCATGAAATATCAATATGATTCACAGGAGAGTTTTACAAAAGCTTTCACCCGGTTTCACGGCATAACTCCTTCTGCCGCGCGGAAACAAAGCCATCGGCTGAAATATTTCCGTCCGCTGACCATCAATATTGTCATTCAAGGAGGATTTGATATGTCAAGCCATCGTGAAATTTTATCAGTCGCGCAATATTCATCTTATGAATCGGATTCAATCGCAAGACTGCTTGCAGGCGCGGAATCACCCCGTGTATCAAACAAAATAAAGGAATACAAAAAGATTGAGCCCTGGCAAAATTATTTTCTTTGTTCCGCCATATGTTCAGTTGGATTAAAACTGGGTTCGGACATGCATGACTACAAGTTTTATGCCAATTTTACCGGAGACAATTTCACTTATATGTATTCCGAAAAAATCGGCAACCCGGACAATATTCAAGTCGATAGCGGCGTGACCAACTATTTTTTCGCGCCGCAACTTGTGAAAAAAGCATATGCCGCTTTTGGCTATGACTGCATTTATATTTCAAACAGGGAGATCAAAAAGGATTTCCGCGCGGTGATGAAAGCTATTAAAACTTCAGTTGATAAAGACATACCTGTTCTGGCTTGGGGGATGGGCAATGTGACGTGTTCGATGACAGACGCGGATGGAATAAGGTGGGGGTCTGACCCACTGCCTGAAGGTTGCCTGATTGGCGGTTATGATAAAAATGACGTACTATATGTCAATCTCTATTCCGGCCCGGAACGTTTGCCGGAAGGTTCTGTGGATGAATACGGTTATTCGGCTATCCTAAATGGGTTGGACACCACGAAAGGTTTGTTTTTTGCAGGTGAAAAATTGCCACGGACAGACATGCATCAAATATTTCAAAGTGTGATTGACTCCATCCCCACGTTTTTGACTTTGCCCCCAACCGAAGGGGATGGCGGAATGTATGCATTCGGTAAGATGGCGTTTGAAACTTGGGCGGAGACACTTGAAACCGACTCCTATTTTGAAAACATAACCGATGAAAAGCTCAACGATATTTGCTGGAATTTACATTGTTCTCCCTATTGTTGTGTCTGTACCAGTTCGGCGTACGACTTTTTCAAGGGCGCAGTCGAGCAATATCCCGATTTGGCTATGGCTGTAACATTATTACCGTTGTATAAGAAAATGCAGGATTACAAGGATGAAATTTGGGCGATTCAAGGGGGCTTCTACCCGCCTAATGATCAGTTCAGAACACATGAATTTAGAGCTCAGATCGCGGATATTTTGCGGAAAATGGGCGGTGTATGCGATGAAATTTTAATGGCGTATGGGGAAGTAAGTGAAACAAATTAAGCAAACTGTATGGAGGATTTACAGCTGGATTTATGGATCCCGATTAAGGAGAGGGTATAAATGGCAGAAACAGAAACGGTTCAAATCGGCTCAGCCTTATCCTTTGGCGGTTATACTTGGCGGGTGCTTGACTTACATAACGATAAGGCTTTATTGATCACCGAGGAAATTATCGAACAACGTCCGTACCATAGTGCGTATAAGGATATTACATGGGCGGACTGCGCGTTAAGAAACGATCTGAACGGTGAATTTTATGAGAAATTTAGCAGAGCGGATCAATCCCGAATCATTCCGGTCTTGAATCAAAATCCGGACAATCCGTGGTATAGATCACCAGGCGGCGTAGATACGTT
>JAIMBU010000692.1 GCA_023511325.1 Gorillibacterium sp. | reverse complement strand
AAAATATTTATGAGTTTTATAATCTCAGTTTTGGTGAGCCTATTCCAATCTCAGGCGCACACGGAATCGGTATTGGCGATTTATTGGAGGAAGCTGCAAAGCACTTTCCAGAAGAGGAAGAAGACCCCTATGGTGACGATGTCATTAAAATGGCAGTAATTGGACGCCCGAATGTAGGAAAATCCTCTTTGGTTAATGCGATGTTAGGTGAAGATCGAGTGATTGTCAGTGAAGTCGCTGGAACAACGCGCGATGCTATCGACACTCCATTCGAGCGTGACGACCAGAAGTATGTATTGATTGATACTGCTGGCATACGCAAGCGCGGTAAAGTATACGAGAACGTCGAGAAATACAGCGTTATGCGAGCGATGAAAGCCATCGAACGTGCGGATGTGGCATTGATCGTTATCAACGCTGAAGAAGGAATCATTGAGCAAGACAAGCATATTGCTGGTTTTGCCCATGATGCAGGAAAGGCATGTATTTTTGTTGTGAACAAATGGGACATCGTGGAGAAGGATGACAAAACGATGCAACTATTTACGCAGAAAATTCGTGACCACTTCCTTTTTATGACTTATGCACCAGTGGTATACGTTTCAGCTTTAACCAAGCGTCGATTACACAAGCTTCTTCCTGTTGTCACCGAAGTTTCAGAGCACCATAACATGCGGGTTCAAACTCCGGTACTTAACGATGTTATCTCGGATGCTGTGGCAGTGACGCCACCACCGACAGATAAGGGCAGACGTTTACGTATTGGCTATGCAACACAAGTTTCAGTTAAGCCGCCAACCATTATTCTTTTTGTAAATGATCCAGACTTGATGCATTTCTCCTATAAACGTTTCTTGGAGAATCGGCTCAGGGAGGCTTTTAATTTTGAAGGAACGCCGTTGCGACTAATTACTCGTAAGAAAGCGGCAGACGAATAGGGGGCATCCGAGATGCAGGGATTGGCTGCGCTCGTTAGCTATTTGCTCGGTTCTATTAGTTTTAGTCTAATTATAGGCAAGATGATAAAAGGAATCGACATCCGTCAGCATGGAAGTGGAAATGCTGGTGCTACCAACACATTAAGGATTCTTGGCAAGGGTCCTGCTATCTTGGTGCTCTCCCTTGATGTATGTAAAGGGATTGGTGCAGTCTGGCTAGGGCGCTGGCTTGGTGGCGGAGAGATATGGGTTGAAATTGCCTGCGGAATTGCTGTGATCATCGGACACAATTGGCCTGTATTCTTTGGCTTCAAAGGTGGTAAAGGAATTGCCACAACAATTGGGGTGCTTATTACTTTATCCTTTTGGCCGGCGTTATTTGCAGGAGTTTTTGCCATATTGGCTATTGCTGTCAGTCGCTACGTTTCAGTAGGATCTTTGCTATTCACGGCGCTGATGCCCGTTTTTCTATTGTTGACGGAGTCTCCTATTGAACTGTTCTGGGCAAGCTTAATCATTGCTTTGTTAGCTTTTTTCCGACATCGAACGAATATTGTCAAGTTGATCCACAAGAAGGAAAATAAATTGGGTGCCAAACGCTAGCGTTGCCAGACAAACCGAAATAAGAATGAAGCTGTTCTTGCCAAACGCTAATTCTTTTTTTGGGATTTGGAGAACCCTCGGGAGGAATCGGGATGTTTTCAAGGAAAGTATCCGTTCTTGTTGCGGGTAGTTGGGGAACCGCGCTTGCTTCTGTACTGGCGGATAATGGAAACGATGTCTATTTGTGGTCGCGCAACGAACAGCAGGTTCGGGAAATTAATGAAACACATACCAATGCTAAATACTTGCCAGACATTCACTTGTCAGATAAAATTCACGCTACAACCTCGATGGAGGAAGCACTGAGAGGAACGTTTGCAGTTGTGCTAGCTGCAACGTCATCCAGCATGCGTGAAGTAGCCAGAAAGGTTAATACATACCTCGAACCAGGAACACTGCTGGTGCACGCTGCAAAAGGCTTTGAGCCGGAAACGCTGAAGCGTATGACTCAGGTCATTGCTGAAGAAATTCCTGCTGCAGATCCAGCTAAAATTGTTGTACTGTCCGGTCCCAGTCATGCAGAAGAGGTTGTGCTCCGCTGTCCAACAACTATTGTTGTCGCAGCTGAGGACGTTTCTGCCGCTGATGCTGCACAAGACTTGTTCATGTGCCAATACTTTCGCGTGTATACTAATCCTGATGTAGCAGGTGTAGAGCTAGGTGGTGCTTTAAAGAACATCATCGCTTTAGGAGTTGGGATGACCGACGGACTGGGCTATGGAGATAATGCTAAAGCGGCACTGATGACAAGAGGATTAGCCGAAATTGTTCGTCTCGGTGGGGTAATGGGAGCCAATCCGTTAACGTTTGCCGGTCTTGCTGGCATTGGAGATCTTATTGTTACCTGCACAAGCCGTCACAGTCGTAATTGGAAGGCCGGTTACATGTTGGGGCAGGGAATGTTGCTTGACGAGGTGCTGAAGGAGATGGGGATGGTCGTAGAGGGTGTCAAGACGACTCGCTCTGCCTACCAGCTATCTCGAACGCATGATGTCGCTATGCCTATTACAAATGCCTTATATGCTGTTTTGTTTGAAGGGAAGCTGCCTAAGGACGCAGTGGATGAATTAATGGGTAGGGTCCGAACGCATGAGATTGAGGATATTGCCCAGAACGCCGCATCAAATTGGTTGCAAGGAGAACGATAGTAAGTACCAATCCGAATATACAAG
>JAIMBU010000691.1 GCA_023511325.1 Gorillibacterium sp. | reverse complement strand
AGATATCATTCTTAGCAGTTATCATTTTTTTGAATCTCCCCAGCATCTCTGCTGGCCTGCGCTTCTCAAGCTTACCCCTTTCCATTTATGGGTAAGCTTTGAGAAGCGTTATTTGTTACCCGATCATTTTGAAAGAGGGAGATTGGATCTCCCACCGGGGACTCCCAAGAAGGAGAGCGGGAGAAAAGCCAGAATGAGAATACCAATTACCAGATAGCTGAAGGATAAATCAAACCAGTCGGCAAGGAAACCGGCTACCAACGGCCCAACCATCATCCCAGCTGAGTAAGCAGTATTGTAGACTGCGTACACAGTACCATAAGAGCGGGCTCCACTTCGTTCTGCGGCAAGGGCTAATTCTGGTAGAGTGGGTGTGAGTAACAGGCCCATGCCAATTCCGAGGAATGTCAGTGTAGACACTTGCATCCATAGGCTGTCTGGCAAGGCATTTATCGGGAGCACCACAGCCGTGAGCAGCAGTCCTGCGCGAATCACCCAGAAGTTGCCGCTTCGTGCAGACAGCGCGCCGATGAATGGAGCGACAAGAGCATAAGCAGCTGTAGGCACCATAAACAGCAGTCCTATAGTCCCTGGTGAGGCACCCATCACGCGCTCCAGACGGAGTGGAAGCGTGGGTTCAAGCACAGCAGGAATAGCGGCTCCAGCCATAACAATGCCAAAAATAATCAGGAAGCTTCGGCTGCTGAACAACCCGCGAATGGTTCCCTTCTGTGGCTCGCTCTTGTGATTCGGAACGTTCCTCAGAAGCACAATTCGCAGCATTGCATCAAGCAGAGCAATACCGGCGGCGAACAAGAACGGAGCGTGATAGCCGCCCCACTGGAACAGCCAGCCCCCGACGGCTGGACCGAGTAGTGTCCCTGCCGCTTGTCCAGATAGCGCTAGTCCCATTACCTTGCCGCGTGACTCTGGCGGGAATAGATCAGCTAGCAGAGCAAGTCCCGCTGTCCACGTAACGGCTGCGGCAACCCCCTGTAGCATGCGGGCGTGGACGAGCATCCAGTAGCTGTCGGCGAACATGAACAATAGCGTAGCACCACCGAGTCCTAGCAAGCCCCATAACATCGGGCCCTTTCTTCCGATCCGATCTGACAATATGCCGAAGAGGGGAGCGGCTAGTAATAGGGTAAACGCATAGCTGCCAAAGAGTAGCCCAATTTCCGCTTGGGTTGCACCCAAGGATAAGGCGTATTGCGGCAGGATGGGTACAACCATGCCATACACCATCATATCGACGAAGACGGCAATGGCAACCACCACCAAGGCACTAGTCTGCATCCTTTTTGACACGAGTTCTTTATTCATGGCTGAGTCCTTTCAATTCGCCAGTAAGCTCAGCTTGCATCTCGCGGATGAATTGCAGTTGCAGTTCACATTGAGCATAGATATTGCGGAAAACAGCGGCAGCCTGAGGAGTCATTGCCCCGTACTCTAGCTTAGCTTGCTCCCCCGCCTGCATATCCGTGATCATTTTGAGGATTTCGCTCTCCTGCTTCTGTAATGAGCTTACAACAACGGAATCAGGTAGTTCATGCATAAACGTCAAGGCCGTGTATAAAACGGCCGGGAAGACAACTGACGTTGCTGCAAAAGATCGTTCTAGCATCTGCTTGAGTTCTTGTGTGCCGGCTTCGGTAATCTTGTAAATGGCAGTCGTTCGCAAGCCAGTTTGTTGAAGAGACTCAAGAATGATGCTGCAATCCGCTTGAAGCTTTCGCAGGGCATGATAAATGGAGGCAGGCTGCACGTAGGCCCACATCTCAGTTTGGGATGACTCCATCATCTGTTTAATTTTATAGCCGGACATTGGACCGTAGGCATTTAACAAACCAAGGATCATTGTTTTCGTCATCACGACACATCCTAAACGTTTAGTATTAAAAATAGAATACTAAACGTTTACTATGTTGTCAATCAGATGTGGTTATTTCTATTTACCAAGCTATCCGATAAAAATAAAAACTGCCCGCAAGAAAAGCTTGCGGACAGTTAGTAAAAGATTCGCGATCATCATAACGGAAGATAAAACAGTGGTTAGTTACGGATTACTTACTTAAAGTCCGACAATGGGATAGAGAACTCAGGCATACCGGCTACGTACGGCGTATATTCATACAAGGAGAAGTAGACGACGAGAGAATCTTCACGGAGGAAGAAGCCTTGATCCTCGCGAATCGACTCAAATGGGTACAGGAGTACAATCTTACGTTCTTTGATCTGTTGGAGAATCGCCGCATTGATAATCGTTTGATAATTTGGGTTGTTGGTCACTTGCTTCAGGGAGAGTTCCTCGCCTGTAGTCAAATCAAATGTATGAGCTTGATAGCCAAATGTCCCGTGGGCACCACCTGTATATTGATAAGGCTCAAAATACATGCTTAATTTGTTCTCTTGATTATAGGTAATGGTGTAGTTGGTATCATAATCAAATCGCAGAGGAATCTCATCCGTATTCCAATCGGTTGTTGATAGCTGGAGCAATTCTTGACCTGCGGTCACATATCCTGTCGCCTCAGCCTTGAAAAAGTCGTTCAGTTTAGTCTGCACAGCCATGTTACTCCATCCCTCTAGCTGCGGGTATTGGACGATGAACGTTAAATCTTTTGTCGATTTATCTATCAACTGGTTTGTCAGATTCAAGGCGTTTTCCGTGAGGGGGTCGACGACGACCAGTTTATCCTTTGCACTGTAATCGAC
>JAIMBU010000690.1 GCA_023511325.1 Gorillibacterium sp. | reverse complement strand
ATTAAGATCTGCATACCGAGTTACCAGCCTCGAGTATATTGGCGAGGGGCAACAAGGGGATAAGCAAGTTCTTTAGCAGCCGTATGCGCCCAATATGGATTGGCAAGTAATGTTCTACCTAGGAAGACGAGATCGGCTCTGCCATTACAGATGATTTCTTCCGCTAGGGAGGGGCTAGTAATCAGTCCTACTGCTCCAGTTGCTATAGCGGCTTCTCGGCGAATTCGCTCAGCGGAGGAAACTTGATAGCCAGGAAATATAGCGGTCGGAGGAGTGGGCACTACACCACCTGAACTGCAATCTACAAGATCGACACCTTGCTTCTTCATGCGTGCTGCATAACGAATATAGTCATCGGTATTTAAACCCTCTACGTGATAATCGTTGGCAGAAATGCGAACGAATAAGGGGCCGCTCCACTCTGAATGAATCGCGTCGATGATCTCACCAAGGATGCGATAGCGATTCTCTTCACTACCGCCATAGCTATCTTCCCGCTTGTTGCTGAGCGGGGAGAGGAATTCATTGATCAGATAGCCGTGTGCGGCATGAATTTCAATGACATCGAGGCCAGCCTGAAGTGAGCGCTTAGCTGCTGCAGCAAAATCCTCAATTGTCCGTTGAATTTGCTCCAGACTCATGGCCTCCGGAACGCGATGTTTTTCGCTGAACGCAATGGCAGAGGGTGCGATCATGGCTTGCTCAGTACCTACTTTACGACCGGCATGAGCGAGTTGGATGCCAATTCTCGTATCCTGAGCATGAATAAGCTGGGCAAGCTCGGCATATCCCTGGATCTGCTGGTCATTCCACAATCCAAGGTCTTCAGAAGAAATTCGTCCATCCGGATGTACAGACGTCGCCTCCGTAATAATCAGACCAACCTGACCGGCAGCCCGAGTGGCATAATGAAGCTTGTGCCATTCTGTGAGCATACCATCCTTCTCCATACTGGAATACATACACATCGGTGACATGACGATCCGATTCTTCAGTGTGACGCCCTTAACCTCATAAGGTGTGAACAGTTGGCTCATAGCGTTCTCCTATCCTCTTGCTTTTTTCTCTATTTTACTTCATTTCCGTTAGTTTTACATTTCCTACGCCTGTCACCAAAGTGAAGAGCGGTCCGCCCCCATTGTAATCCTGCTTCACACGGTCTTTCATAAAAGCGGTAATATCAACCGAGTAGCTTGCTTTCTCTGGTACCGTAACAGCGAGATCGCCAACACCTGTTACTGCATGGATAGACTGAGCTTGATCAATCTTGCGAGCAGCAAGCTTAATATTACCTGTCCCTGAGGTGATATCCATTTTCCCTATCAGAGACACCTGCTCCAGATAAACATCGCCTACACCAACTGAGATTGATCCGGAAAGATCGGAATCGATCATGCGAATGGCTCCAACACCGGTAACTAATGAAAAGGAGGAGATGCTCTCCGGGATAACGACGGTAAGCGTTATATTTAGATTCAGCTTGTTTCCGTAGGTAGCTCTGAGCCAACTACCCAATTGAGTTTTCTTCGAGCCTTTGGCTGTAACGTAGTATGAAGCAGTCTGAGCATTCTTCTCCTGCACTAATATAATTTGATCAAGAATCTCTTTCTTCTGCGCCTCGCTATTTGCACCCTGAATCTTTGCTTCAGCTTTAACTGAAATCAAATCCTCCTTCCCGATAGCAATCTTTGTATCCCCTACTTCGTTGTTAATTTCGAGCTTAGTAAGTCCCGTTGCTGCCTGAGACTGCTCCAGATTATTTTCCGCTAGCGTATTCGCGGATTGAGTTGGCGTGCTTTCCGCTTGCCTATTCTGGGACTGAGTTGAAGTGCTTTCCGTTTGTGTTTCCTGGGGCTTATCTTGGTCGTTTTGTGTTGCCATTTCCTGGGTTTGAACGGTTGCAACGTTATCTTTTGCCTTCTTAGTTGTGTCACCACTGGTGCAGCCGACTAGTCCTAATAAAACGAGGCTGATCATTCCTATGTACAGTTTTCTTCTCAAAACAATTCCCCTACCTGAATTTTAAATGATGGGCTCTTAAAATAAATATTAACTAGAAAATGTTCACCTCCTATGATTTAGTGGAAAGGAAATCTTGATTAGAATTCCTTGCCTCAATTTAAACTGTAGCTAATAAAAAGGGGTGAAGTTGTCGGATTATGTCGAATATTTCGTTCGCTTTTGTAAAATGAGTTAATCGTAATAGAGAACAAATCTTAAATTAGTGCAAAGGGAATTGTAAAAGGTGAAAAAATTAGCTAAAAATCCTCTTAGCAAGCAATTTTCATTATGAAATAATAATAATATTTAGAAAATTAAGTATTTAGTAATTGTGTTAGGAATTCTTCCAGAAGAATTTAGTTCATTTGAATAGGTTCATTCGATAGGTGAAAAACGGCATAGATAAAAAATGTAATGGGAAAAATCCAAACAATAGTCCTGATTTATACAAGATTACAGAAGAAATACTTAAAGATTAAAAATAGTTCACTGAAAAAGCACTATTGCATTTAAATGAATAAAAACAGTTCATAAGTTATATGTTGATCAATTGGGCAGCCGAAAGGAACCATATAATAAAAATGACAAACCTCACGAAAGGATGTTAATTATGATGTTAACTTTACGGATAAATGTCTGAGTATTAAAAAAATATTACTCTTTCATTAAAAAGGGGGTTAAAAAATTGGTAGATGGGTGCGAAGAGTTTAGCCAGGTGTATGA
>JAIMBU010000689.1 GCA_023511325.1 Gorillibacterium sp. | reverse complement strand
CGCGAACCTCATTTTTTCGTCATTATTTTTGGTTTACCATAATCTAAAAACCAGCTTTAGCCCAGGCCTGGCGCGGGGTGCGAACCTCCTAGGGAAATCATGTGAGCTTGGGGTTCGCACAAATCATTATCTCATACTTGTTAAATTGGAGAGGGGTGCTCTTAACGTGACCTTCTAACTATCCATCTACCTGATACATTCTGTCAACCACTGATGTCGGTTGCTACCCCCATGCCTGGTTCTCCTGCATTCTGCGAATGCGATAACAGTTCATGCCCGTCTCGCCCAGTTCGTCGAGAATCGTATAATTGGCCCAGGTTCCGGCCACCGCGCCGATGCCGGGCACCATCTGCAGCATTTTGCGAAAATCAATCGAATCCCGATAGTCCTGCTGAAAAGTCTCCCAATCTAGATTCAGGTGATAATCGCCCTCGGTAATCCACTGGGGCTTATACGCTTGCCAATTGCGGATGTGCTCGTAATGCTGCTTTCTTCGATCCGTTCCAGAAAAAGCGAGTTGAAACACACTGAGGACAAACACTCGCTCGCTGAAGCTGCTGGTATCATATCCGTAGACGTGGGCGAGCTCAAACAAATACTTCATCTGAATCGCAAGCAGCACAGGAAAGTCCGCCATGTTGAGCATAAACCCGCCAGCTCCCGTTGCTGCCCCTTCCACTGCAGCGATCCTGCGGTAAGTACCCAGCAGCTCGCGTGCCATCTCATCTGCTTCCTCCAGCGTCAGCTTATCTTCAACTTTGCGTTTAGGCGTGTAGTCGGCTTCAAAGAGAGTCGCCTTCACAAGTCCTTTGACCGTTGCGGTAATTACCGTTTGAAGTTTGTCCGGTATCAGCCGATTCATCTGCTTGTTGAGTTTCTTGGAGGTCTTCTCCAGTAACCCCGGCTTCCGAAACATTTTCTGCTCCCATTCTGCAATTTTCGGTCCAATTTTCTCCACGTATGTCAACGCCCCGCTCCTCCCTCTGAACCATTAGTTAAAATTATACCACAACCGAAAAATACGTTTCAGTGCAGTCACCTTTTGATTTCATGCCTGCTGTAAAGTCAACTGATCTTAGGTCTAGGTTGGGGCTGAGACCTCCGGCTGTGTTAAGACACAACTTAAGTGCATGTGGAGAATGCCTCTTCTCCATTATAATAAAGTTAACATATAAAGAGCGGGAACAAATAGTGAGGGGCTGAAACGGATGCAACAAAAAAGAGTGTTGATTCTGACCGGAGCATTTGGGGATGGACACAACAAGGCGGCACAGGCAATCATGGAGGCAGCACAGGTTTACCATCCAGATGTTGAAGTGCGCGTGGTAGATTATTTGGAGTGGACGCATCCGCACCTGCATTCTGTTGGCATTTTTCTCTACATGCAGTGGGTGACGAAGCTACCCTCCCTTTACGGCTATCTGTATCGCAAGACTCAGCCTGATAACAGGCTATCCCATTTGTTTAAGCGCATGAAGTCTTTTCGTACAAATCGCATGCTTGACCTGCTAGATGAATTCAGACCATCCGAGGTTGTCAGTACCTTGCCGGGTGCTGCATCCGCCATGTCGTACCTGAAGTGCAACCGACTGACATCTGTACCCACAGCTACCGTAATGACGGATTATGCAGAGCACAGCTACTGGATTCACCCTGGTACAGATCGTTATTTGGTAGGGGCAGAGCCTGTGAGAAGAGCGCTACTCGACTTTGGTGTCCCCCCACACAGAATTGAAGTAACCGGAATTCCTGTCCGGTTGCCCTTTACGGAATCGCATGACCGCATGTTACTGCGGGATAAGCACGGATTGGATCGTAGGATGCCTACCGTCCTGGTGATGGGAGGCGGCCATGGCCTAATCGGTAAAACACTTATGCCGATGCTGCTGAACGGGGTATTCTCCAAGCCCTTGCAGTTTATATTTGTCTGCGGTCGCAATGAGAAGCTCCGGCTGAAGCTGGAGGAAGAGCTAGGTAATGGTAAAACACCACATTCTGTGCTAGTAACAGGTTTTGTTGAGCATATACACGAGCTGATGGCATTATCCGATCTGATCCTCACCAAGCCAGGTGGTCTTACGGTATCCGAAGCCATGGCCGTTGAACTGCCGATGCTGCTATACAAGCCGCTTCCAGGCCAGGAGAAATCTAACGCGGAATATCTACTCCATTTGGGTGCTGCCGTCCAAGCCCAAACGGATATCGAGCTAAAAACCCTGCTGCCCCAGCTTCTGGCCGATCCGCAGAGGCTGGATGATTTGCGGAGAAACGCTCGTAACCATCATCTTCATGAGGGTGCACGCAGAACATTAAACGTCGCTATGGAAACCAAACATCATCCCGTGTATATTTGGGAGGACTACCCGTACGCCTATGCCAACAGCTGATGCTTGAAAGAGACCACTCGAATGGAGAAAATGGATGAACACTTCTTTTTCGATTAAAATTCTACCCATGGAACAAGATCACATCATAGACATCAATAAAACGAATGAGCCTTTTGCTATTTTCGGCAAGCTCAAGCCTCTCTTCATGGAGGACAAATGGTCTTTTGAAGAGGAATTATTTGAAACCACGCACTACATAACATTTCCTGATGATCATCTCGATTGGAAAGAATATATCGATAACGACAGTAAGATCATTTTTTTGGCTTATCGGGCAAATGAATGTGTCGGGCAAATTCGCTTAAAAAAGGATTGGAATAAATTTTGCTATATTGAAA
>JAIMBU010000688.1 GCA_023511325.1 Gorillibacterium sp. | reverse complement strand
CTTCATATTCATCGGTAGCAGAATCAAAAAGGACGAACAGACAAATACCAAAAAGATAACGGAATATTCTTTCCACTTACATTTCAATTCACCGATTGCCAAGGTTAGATTGCGATGCTTCAAGCCACCGGCAGGTAAAGAATAGCGGCCTTCCTTCTTGATTTTCTCTTCCCCGCGCATCAGCTCCACAACCGTGCTTTTCAGATTCTTGCGGATGATTCTGCGGCATCTGAGCATGACGATCAGGCTAAGCAGGATTACCCCAATGAAGGGAAATACCCATTTCATCCACTCGACAGTACCATATCCGCAGTATCTGATCACCGAGGAGGAGAAGAAATAGCCGAATGGGATAGCTGCCAGATAACCGATCACTCCCGCTATCATCACAAGGATGATATATTTCATCCGATATAACTGCTCAATGGCTTTTCCCGGAAATCCAATGGCTTTCATCTCACCGATGGTATAATTCTCTTCTGCCAGGGTTGCCCGAATAATATAAGATAAACACAGGATGGCAATCATAATGAAAAGAATACTGATGGCGATGATGATGAATGCGACCAGGCCATAAGAAAAAGCATTCAGCATCGTCAGATTGCCGCCTGTTACCGCAACGCCGTTGGCAGGCAAACCCGCCTCCCGATAATCATTCTCCAACACAGCCGTAGAGGCACCATCCCCTAACAGGAATTCAAAGCTGTATTCCCATTCGCCCATGTGCAGACTCATTTCATCCAGATCTTGCTGAGTGATCAAGAAACGCTTGGAAGAGGTGAGTGCCGAGTTCATCGATGCGTCACGGATAATGGTCGATACCGTCATCTCCTTGCGGTAATCCCCTTCATGCAAGGTGAGAATATCCCCGACCTCAATACCAAGCGCCTCCGCATAATAAACCGGAACCCCGACCTGCCCATTCAGAACAACAGCCACTTCATTGTCCATATTCAGCAGGAAATCAAAGCCTTCATTCTGCACAACGAATCCGTTATCCATCAGCGACTTTTCCAGCGTGTCACCCTGATAAATCATACTTGCATTGCGGATATCAAGCATCTTGACGATCAGTGAAGCCTTAATATAATCATGGTCTTCCACAAAGCTCACAAACGCTTCCTCATCATACGTTCCCTTATGCATCTGCAGGTATTCGGGCGGCACAGCAAGTTGATTAAACCCTTTCAGTGAAGATATCACTGTACCTGCCACCCTTAATCCGCCTGCCATAAAAATGGCCGAAAGAATCAGGAATACCGCCAGGGCAGTTGTGATTACCTTGTTTCGCTTAAAATCCTTCCGAACAAGATTCAGTAATAGGTTCATGCGTTTTCTCCTCTTCCAACGTTTTTACACTTTTCAGCCGGGAAACAACGATTCCCACAAATGCCAGTGTCAAACCTGCAATCACGATCAGCAGCGCATTTCCTCTTCCCGCACCAGCACCGATTACGTTCCCAATGCCCGTCGCAAACAAACTGTTGCCGCGCATAAACGGCTCAAATACGTAATCGGAGAGTACGCCAGACAATAGATACGCCCCAATATATCCCATCTGAGTAATAAAACTGATCAAGCCAAAAGCACGCCCTTGTACTTCAATAGCCAGATTCCTCCGGATCAGCACTTCTGCTCCAATCTGGACAGCCGGCATAAAGACAAACATCATGAATCCGAACAGGGCAATGGCAAACAGATTGGGCTTAACGCCCATCAGGGCAAAAAAGCATCCGCAACCGAACAACCCGAGAGAAAGCATTCTCACATAAGATATGGTATTCTTCATGCAGCTGATGACGACACTTCCGGCCAACATGCCCAAGGCAATGACGGTCGTAAGAATACCAAGCTCGGTTTCACCTGCGAAAGCAAGGATGAGCGGCTTGCTTAGAATCTGGACGAAGCCAAGGCAGAATACCGAAATTGTCATAATCGCGATCAGCGCCACAATACCACCTTTCCCGCGTATGGCCGCAATCCCTTCCTTCATTTCTCTGAAAAAGTTCAACCCGGCCTCCTCCCTGCGTTTCGTGACCATGCCCTTCTTAACAGCCGCTATGATCAATACGGTTGTGAAGAAGGTAAGAATATCGATCATGATCAGGGTACTGACCGTCGTAACCAGCAACAAGAACCCCGCAATAATCGGTGAGACCAATAGCTTTGCACTATTAGCAATCTGAACCATCCCCCCGCCTTGGCAAAATCTTCTTCCGTCAACAAGTCCGTAATCGTTGCCTTGAATGCCGGTTCCATCAAAGCTGTAAAGATGGAGCTTACGGCCACCCCGATGCAGATGAAGACAAGCGAAGGAGTGCCGCTCATAATGGTGACGAGGCAGATCACTAACCCTAGGCCGGAAAGCAATTCTCCGAACACCATCATCATCCTGCGGTCATAATGATCTGCCAATACACCTCCCGCCGGAGCCAGAAGAATCGAGGGCAGGAACGCGCAAATGCTGACAACAGATGCGGCTGTAACCGAACCGGTCAATGCCAGTACATAAATGGCAAGACCAAAGTCCGTTAACCCACTGCCGATGCTTGAGATCAGCTGGCCAGCCAGGAGCAGGGTAAACAGCTTCATGGATTTATCCCGCTTTTCCGCTTTCGCATCAAGCTCTTTTTCTTGTTGATTCATGGTTCCTCCATCAAACGTCATCCGTCTTATAAGGCATTCTTGTTTATAGGGCATTCTTGCTATTGCCCTTACCGCCGGGT
>JAIMBU010000069.1 GCA_023511325.1 Gorillibacterium sp. | reverse complement strand
CCCTACTTTACTGGTAATTACTGCTAAGTGATAGGATCTTGTAATGTTTCTACCATCCTCATCCTTTATCTCTTGAATGTTCTTTTCTGATTTTTACTTGCATGCTTTAATGGAGCAGATCAGTTTTTAAGTTGCCCAAGTAGAGTTAACCAATATATTTTAAACAGAATTTAAACTTGACTATACCCTTGTTCTAACCTTCGGCTGATAAGCTTTATGTCGAGGTGAAGAACATGAATGAAATGATTATTGAAACGTCGGGGTTAACCAAGCATTACGGGCAGCGAAAAGCAGTAGATCACATTAACCTGCAAATCCGAAAAGGAGATATTTACGGGTTTCTTGGACCTAATGGTGCCGGTAAAACAACCACCATTCGTATGTTATTGGGGTTAATTCGACCGACAGAAGGTTCCGTTCGGGTATTCGGTAAGGATCTCCGCAAGGAACGCCTAGCGATTCTTGGCAAAATCGGCTCTCTGGTAGAGTCACCCTCTTATTACGCTCATTTGAGTGCTCGTGAGAATCTGGAGGTGCAGCGGCGGATACTTGGCATTGCCAAATCGCGGATTGATGAGGTACTGGCGGCTGTTCGACTGACCAAGGATGCCAATCGAACGGTGAAAGGCTACTCACTCGGGATGAAGCAGCGGCTCGGCATTGCCGCTTCCTTGCTGGGTAGTCCGGAGCTGCTCATCCTGGATGAACCGACCAACGGACTTGATCCAGCAGGTATTCAAGAGATTCGCGAGCTAATCAAGAGCATGCCGCTGGAATACGGTATGTCGGTGCTCGTGTCCAGTCATCTGCTCAGCGAGATCGACCTGATGGCCAACCGTGTAGGCATCATCCATCAGGGCACAATGCTGTTTGAGGATGATATCAATGTGCTGCGCAAGCGGGCAGTTAGTAGTATTCGGCTGGTTGTAAGCCAGCCGGAGCAGGCTATCCATACGATTGCTGGAGCAGGATTTCTTGCAGTACGGCAGGAGGGTGCCCTGCTGCTAGAGCAGCCAACAGACGAAAAAGTAGCGGCGGTTGTCTATCGTCTCGTCAGCGAGGGACACTCCATCTATCGCGTAGAAGAAATTCGCCGCTCGCTTGAGGGTATCTTCCTAAGCATAGTAGGGGAAGGAACCAGCTTATGATGGGGCGTGTGCTTGCTGCTGATTTTCTCAAGCTCCGACGAACGATGGTCTGGTTTCTGGTTTTCCTCGGGCCGATCGGTGTCATTGCACTGGAGGCTGTAAATTTTGGCCTCCGCTATGATTATCTAACGAAGAACTACGCAGATGACCTGTGGGGTGGGCTTCTCGAAAATATTCAAGGGATGACGGCGCTCGCCATCCTGCTTGGTGGAGCATTATTAGCATCAATGGTCGCAGGTCTTGAGCATCGAACAAATGCCTGGAAGCAGCTACTAGCCTTGCCTGTGACCCGTTTAAGCGTGTTTGTTTCCAAATTCACTTTGTGTACGCTGCTGTTGCTTTTCTCAAGCACCCTGCTAACGCTTGGTTCCTATGCTCTCGGTGGGATTCTTGGCTTTGGCTGGAAGGCTCCCTGGCTTGCTATGATTCAAACAAGCTTCTATCCTATGCTTGCCGGGCTTGCAATCGTTGCGCTCCAGCTTTGGCTGTCGATCATGATGAAGAATCAAGCCATTCCCATGACGGCAGGAATTCTCGGGACGATCGTTGGACTCTATTCCTTTAAGCTTCCCGATTGGATTCTCTGGAAATGGCCGCTGCTAATCAATGAAGCAGGTAGCCCTGAATGGTCGGTCTTTGCTAGTGTTGCTACGGCTCTCCTGCTCGTCCTGCTCGGCGTGATTCATTTCACCAGAAAGGATGTGGACTAGATGCGAACCTTTAGTCAACTATTTCTCGCTGAATGGATCAAGCTACGTAAATCAAGTATTTGGCTGCTGATCTTTGTCAGTCCCCTACTTTCTGCTGTACTGGAATCCATTGAATCGTTGGGTAAGGTTGATCCAGAGCTGAAGTGGTTGTATATCATCGGTGATATGGTTTCCCTGCATGGCATCTTCTTTCTCCCACTCCTTGCTGGCGTTTTCGCTGCTTTTGTCTGCCGATATGAGCATGAGAGTGGAGGCTGGAAGCAGCTCCTTGCGCTCCCGGTTCGGCGAACAACGGTCTACTTGGTAAAGTTCTCTGTCGTGCTGCTGCTTATCATGGGGACCCAGCTTATCTTTCTAGCAGCTATGTTAAGTGTGGGTGCAGCCCAGGGGGTATCTGCAACGATCCCCTGGGAGGTTCTGCTACGCAGCACGTTTGGTGGATTTATTGCCACGTTACCCTTAGTAGCACTCCAGCTGGCGATTTCCGTTGGCTGGACGAGTTTCGCTGCTCCGCTCGCGATCAACGTCATTCTGACGATACCGAATGTGCTGATCATCAACTCGGCAGATTATGGCCCCTATTACCCGTGGGCTCAGCCATACCTGGCCATGATGCCAGGTATGAAGAATTCTTACAGGGCACTCAATGTTTCTTTTGAGACCTTGATGTGGGTTATAGTCGGTGGCTTTCTTCTCTTTTTCTTCTCGGGGCTGACCTATTTCAACAGGAAGGAAATCTAGCCATTAAACACATGTAACAATATAGATGTTATACAGAAATCAGCATCCTTTGGTTAACTTATACCAAAGGATGCTGGTTTCTACTCGGTTAATCGCATCAGCGAGTCATCTCTATTTAACAGAAAATCCAAATGAGGCATCTGCACTCATTTTACTTCCTTGGCTATTCTCCACGTTTTTACTCACAGTAATATCGATGCCGTTGCTGCTGCCATAACTACTGTCTGGGTCCTTGAAAGTGAGAGTTAGCGTAGTAAGACTGGCATCATAGTGAAACAGGTACATATCCTGCAGTAGCTGATTATGTTTCCCCTCGATGACCGTAATGGTTTGTGGGTTTAGAGATTTCGCATTCATCTCTTGATTAAAGGTAATGCTGATTGTCTTTAAGGAGGAATCCACATTCTCGGCGCCATCAGCTGGCAGGGTCGTCCTAATCCAGTTCTGTGGGTTAATTGATTTTACTGTATTGGCTTGTTCAGAGGGAGCTAATGGTATGGCTGGGCTAGCCTTTGGCTGAGTTTCGGTTTGAGAGCAGGCTGGAAGGACAAAACAAAAGGCTAGTAGCAGAAGCAGTAACCGTTTTCCCATTCGTGTCATTTTTTTATCCCTCTTGTTCATGATTTAAGTTAAGTAGAAGATGAGATGAACCAGTATAACTTTTTGTTTTACTATATACCACTCTACCAATTTATTTCAACATAAGCCATCCTTGAGGTAAAATAGAAAAGAACAACTGTAACCGTATTTAACTATCAGTCATATCCGCTTTGCTGATACTTACCATCTAGGTTAATTCATCCGTTTTATCGGATTTTGGATCATTCATAAAGCGATTTCCGTAAACAACGGGTTTAAAAGGGGAAGCGACAATATGACTTCAAAGCAACAGGCTATGCGCAATGTAGGAATATTCGCCCACGTCGATGCAGGCAAAACGACTACCACCGAGCAGATCCTTTTCCTCAGCGGGGCCATTCGCTCCCTCGGCAGTGTGGATACAGGAACAACACAAACGGATTCACTTGAAGTGGAAAGAGAAAGAGGAATATCGGTCCGGTCGGCGATGACTCGGTTCACTTGGAAGGATGTAACAGTGAATCTGGTGGATACACCGGGTCACGTGGATTTCTTATCTGAGGTGGAGCGTTCGCTACGTGTGATGGACGGAGCTGTGCTAATTGTCTCGGCAGTCGAGGGAGTGCAGGCACAGACCGAGGTGATCTGGCAGGCCTTGCAGCAGATGCAAATCCCGACCTTGCTGTATATCAATAAAATGGACCGAATTGGAGCTGATGCGCTAGCAGTGCTTGAGCAAGCGCGACGGTTTCTCAGCGTCAACGTTACGCCGATTCAAGCACCGCTTGGAGTTGAAGCAGCTTTTGTTGGGGCGACCAACCTGCTGTCGAATAGAGGGAGGGACAATCCCGAGTCGGAACCCTATCGCAGCCTGCTGGTTGAGGCTGCTGCCGAGCGGGATGATGAACTGATGCAGCGTTATCTGGATGAAGGAGATCTGAGCGTGGCGGAGTTGGCCACCGTTGTTCCAAACATGGTCGAGCAGTCTCAGTTAGTCCCTGTGCTGTTTGGTGCATCTAACCGTGGTCTAGGCGTTGCTGAACTGATGGACGCGATCACGTTGCTGTTACCACCACCTGCAGGTGACCCCAAGGCGCCGGTTGCAGGGGTCGTATTCAAGCTGGAGAAGGACCCGACAATGGGGCGGATCGCTTATGTACGGATGTACAATGGCATCATTCGCAACCGGGATGCGCTCCATAACCATACCCGCGGCCTAGAGGAAAAGGTAACGCAAATTCGGCGGGTGGATGGTCCCAAATCTGAGGATATCGGCGTTCTGGAGGCGGGGGACATCGCCGCCGTATACGGACTGGGCCGCGCGCGGATCGGCGATATTCTCGGGAGCCCTGAAGGGATTCCGGGTGTTACCCGACTGGCTGTCCCGTTGCTGACGGTTCAGGTGCATTGGCGGAACGAGGCTGATTATCCTGCAGTTGTTGCTGCCTTTCAGGAGCTAGCAGATGAAGATCCATTGCTTGAGCTGCAATGGATTACTGATCAACGTGAACTACACCTCAAGGTGATGGGGCCGATCCAGATTGAGATTTTAATGCAGATCGTTAAAAGTCGCTATAACTTGGATATCACCTTTGGGGACCCGTCTGTCATCTATAAAGAAACACCGAAGAAAGCAGGCGAGGGTTTTATTGCGTATACGATGCCCAAGCCTTGCTGGGCGATTCTGCGTTTCTCTATTGAACCAGGTGAGCGGGGCAGCGGCTTGGTTTATTCAGCACAGGTACGTCCCGAGCATCTGCTTGAAAGGTACCAGAACGAGGTGGAGCGGCGGGTTCCCGAAGCTTTACAGCAGGGGCTGTTCGGCTGGGAGGTCACTGACCTGAAGGTAACGCTGGTGCAAGGGCAGCATCACGTTTGGCACACACATCCGCTTGATTTTGTTGTGTCTACGCCAATGGGGATCATGGACGGACTCGTCAATACCGGAGTCAAGCTGCTCGAACCGATTCTGAATTTTCGCCTGTCCGTGCCGGAGGAATTCGGCGGTAAGCTGATGAACGAGCTGATGGTGATGCGAGCAGAGTTTGATTCACCCGTTATTCATACGGGTAGAATGGAGATGGTCGGCTTGCTGCCCGTGGCGACCTCGCTTGATTTTCCGGCGCGACTTGGTTCGATGACCAAGGGACGGGGCACCTTGTCCACCTCCTTCGCGGGTTATCAGGACTGCCCACCGGATGTTCATGTGGAACGAGAACGCCGTGGTGTAAATCCGCTGGATCAGGCTAAATATATTTTGGCGGCGCGCAGTGCACTCAGTTGAGTGTTAATAGAGTTACTAAACCTTGACTTGCAGCAGGGAGACATGATACTCTTACCAGAAGAAAAAGGGTAGTCAGTACACATTTTGAATAAACCGGATGACCGCAATTCTACAACAAGAGTCCTATTCATCTTAGTTCTCAAACCATCTAATTATATATGCACGAACTGGAGGAGCCTGTCACCAAGGGCTCTTTTTTTGTTTTTTCAGCCGTACATTTTGTCTTTCATTTATTTGTCGAGATAACCCCATGAAGGGTGGCTTGAGAAAGTAAACGACGGATGCTTAGTGAATGATATACGAATAGTAAAGAATGATAACTGGTTTTGGAAATAACTAAATATGGGAGGATACATTATGGAGCAACAAGCCATCTTAGCAATTGGTATATTCTTGATTATTTATGCGCTTATTATTTCTGAAAAGATTCATCGTACGGTTGTAGCCATGCTCGGGGGGCTACTCATGGTTATGTTAGGTATTGTGGATCAAGAAACAGCCTTGCATCATATTGATTTCAACACACTCGGTTTGCTTATTGGGATGATGATCATTGTAAGCATAACAGCCGACACAGGGCTGTTTAAATTTATCGCCATATGGGCGGCCAAGAAATCAAAAGGTAATCCGGTCCGTATATTAATTGCACTGGCACTTATTACCGCATTGGGATCCGCGTTTCTGGATAACGTGACAACCGTGCTGCTGATGGTCCCTGTCACTTTTAGCATTACGCGTCAGTTACGAGTGCCTCCGATGCCTTTCTTAATCACGCAAATTATTGCAGCTAACGTAGGTGGTACGGCAACGCTAATTGGCGATCCCCCCAACATCATGATTGGCAGTGCAGTTAAGGAATTAACGTTTGTGGCGTTTATCAACAATCTGACACCGATCGCAGTTTTAATTATGGTCATCTATCTACCCATTTTTGTCTTACTTTTTCGCAAACAGATTCAAACCACACCCGAATTAACGAAGAGTATTATGGATTTGGATGAAAAGGAGCTAATCACTGATCACCAATTACTTCGCAAGTGTTTAATCGTATTAGGATTGACCATTCTTGGATTCTTTCTTCATCAGTCTTTTCACTTAGAATCGGCTACCGTTGCATTGGCTGGTGCATTTATACTCCTGCTTTTAACCGGGGAGCATATGCTGGAGGCGGCATTTACCAAAGTCGAATGGACGACGATATTCTTCTTTGTGGGTTTATTTGTCCTCGTATCGGGTCTCATTGAAACAGGTGTAATTGCCAGATTAGCGGCACAAGCGATTGAACTAACTCATGGCAACGTGGTTGCGACTTCCTTTCTAATTCTATGGTTTAGTGCTCTTGCATCTGCGTTTTTGGACAATATACCTTTTGTTGCAACGATGATCCCGATGATTCAGGAAATGGGCAATATGGGTGTCAGTAATTTAGAACCGCTCTGGTGGAGCCTTGCCCTGGGTGCTTGTTTAGGCGGGAATGGTACCTTGATCGGTGCAAGTGCTAACCTCATCGTTGCAGGGTTGTCGGGAAAAGAAGGACATCCGATCAAGTTTATCCAATATTTAAAGTATGGGTTCCCTCTTATGCTGCTGTCTATTGTTATATCGAGCTTTTACAGTTATTTAAGATATTTGATCTAACTAAAAAGGAGCGACCTTGATAATGAAATTAACTTATCGATTCAATCGGGAACAGATTCACATCCTCGAAACAGTTAACGGTTTCGATACGGAATTTGAGATTAAAATTTTAGAGGACGGCCCCTTGGTGGCGGGTATAAAGGAAATAGAGAAGGTATTCGAGGACAATAGAGTCTATACTGATGTAATGTTCTATGTGTATGAACATCATCATTATAAGGTAATTGTACGCAAGGATTATTATGATCAGTTTATCTTGGCGCTGATGCAATACCGCCTCTTGCTAAGCGTCGAATGGGTATAAGCACGTTTGGAGCAGCGGATTCACAATAACGAAAAAGGAGTGGAAAAGTGAGCAAGTGACTCCTTCACTCCTTTTCTTATAGCTAGCGAAATTTGATCTTGAAGGATGATATTTGATAGAATAAGAGGGTATGGCATGCAGCGAGTGAAGAATTGCGCCGAATGAGCAAGGATGGTTGCATAATAATACGTTTGTGGAGGTATGGCAAAAATGAAAACGATGTCATTGGAACGCAGAGGAATCACGACAAGCCGTTTGGCACTGGGTTGTATGGGGCTGGGCGGCAGTTGGAACAATGATCCACTTACAGCAGAGGACCATAAGCGGACGGAAGCAGCAGTCGAGGCCGCCCTTTCTATCGGCATTACGATGTTTGATCACGCAGATGTCTACTGTATGACGAAATCCGAACAGGTTTTTGGTGAACTGTTAGCGACGCAACCCGGTTTGCGCGAGCAACTTGTCATTCAGTCCAAATGTGGAATTCGCTTTGCAGATGAGCATAACCCGAAGCGTTTTGATTTTTCTAAGGAACATATTCTCGCATCCGTTGACGGAATTCTCGAGAGACTCCATACTGATTACTTAGATATCCTGTTATTGCATCGTCCTGATCCATTGATGGAGCCCGACGAGGTAGCAGAAGCGTTTAATCAACTTGTTAAGTCCGGAAAGGTCAGGCATTTTGGCGTGTCCAACATGTCCGCTGGACAAATGAATTTCCTTAGCTCGGCTGTCGTGCAGCCACTTGTTGTGAACCAGCTGGAGCTTAGCTTAGCGCACCTCGATTTCTTGGATCAAGGTGTTCATGTCAATCAAAAGGCCGGTCTCGCCACCAACTTCGCTGACGATACGCTCGAATATTGTCAAATAAAGAAGGTTCAGGTTCAGGCCTGGAGTCCTCTTGCCAAAGGGATATTCTCGGGGCGTTCAGTTGAGGGAAAGAGCGAGGCTGTGCAGAATACAGCGAAGCTAGTGAGTAAGCTAGCGAAAGCTAAGGAGACGACGCCTGAAGCCATCGTTCTTGGTTGGCTGATGAGACATCCGGCGAAAATCCAACCGATCATTGGTGCGTCGAATCCCGAGCGGATTAGAGCTTGTGAGGATGCCGTTAAGATAGCCGACCAGATGAGCCGCGAAGACTGGTACGAGCTTTACACAAGCGCACGCGGCAACGATCTGCCATAAGTGGTCTGCAGGATAAATTAGCTTTTGCAATGCGCCCCTAAAACAAACTTGATTACGCAATGGTCGACATGCGAGAGTTTTTACCTGCTAATATGTAGACGTTCACTTTATTCATTCGCTTTATCTAAGAAAGGAGGCACCGCTGCTACCCACGTTGGGAATGGTGCTTCCTTTTCCTATATTAAACGGATAAATTCAGCCCCTTAAGAACGGAGCTAACTGTATATCCTACATCTAATTGGGTATTTTTAGATCGAGAGAAGAGACTAACTGTATATCCTACATCTAATTGGATCGTTTCTGCTC
>JAIMBU010000007.1 GCA_023511325.1 Gorillibacterium sp. | reverse complement strand
CTGCAACGCAGCTATTCGATTAGCAGCATGTCGTTCTCATCAAATTTCCACGAGTCTGCATAGGCTACTTCCCAATAGTACCCATCCAAATCCCTGAAATAGCCACTGTATCCGCCCCAGAAAACCAGCTGTGGCTGTTTCGCAATCGTGCCTCCCATGCCTTCGATCTTGCTGAATATAGCATCGACTTCGTCCTTGGATTTAGCGTTATAGGCTAAAGTAATACCGGAAAAACCGTTATTGACCCTCGGAGGATCCGTCTCATTGATATCTGTTGCTAAGCCTTCAATTGGACATAATTCCAGCTTTGTGCCGCCATTATTAAAGAATACGATCTGCGGATCTTCCTCGTTGTTAGGCGTTGTGAACCCCAGACCATCCCGGTAAAATGCACGTGCTTTTTTAATGTCGCGCACACCCAAACAAATGAGATTTATTCGATTCATGGCTGATGCCCCTTCCTTTCTCAAGTTAGCTCAATTGCTTACTTTATTTTAACACAAGTCCTATTCCAAGCTAAATGGGATTCCTTTAAAAACAAAAGCCCCTCCGCTCTCTTATTGGAGGCGAAAGGGCAGCATATTCATGAGCTTACGCGTACATTTGTTCTTTCAGCTTCAAAATATCCGGATTGTCGTTGTATTCATCAAAGGCTGACATGCGATCGATGATCCCCTTCGGAGTAATCTCAATGACCCGGTTACCAATCGTCTGCAATAATTGATGATCGTGGGATACGATCATTAGTGTGCCGTCAAAATCATTCAGACCATTGTTGAGAGCCGTAATCGATTCGAGGTCCAAGTGATTGGTTGGTTCATCGAACATCAATACGTTAGAGCCACTGAGCATCATCCGGGCAAACATACAGCGGACTCGTTCGCCACCTGATAGCACCGTTGCTTTCTTGGTCGCTTCTTCACCTGAGAATAGCATCCGGCCAAGGTAGCCGCGAACAAACTGTTCATCCTGATCTTTGGAAAACTGCCGCATCCATTCTACCAAACTCATATCCACACCGTCAAAATACTTCGTATTCTCGTTCGGGAAGTAAGCGTGTGTCGTTGTAATTCCCCAGGTAAAGCTGCCACTATCTGCTTCAAGCTCGCCTTCGAGAATTTGCATCAGTACAGTCTTGGCAATTCCATCCGGTCCAGCCAGAACAACTTTATCGCCTTTGTTCAGGGTAAAGCTGATATTGTCGAGAACAAGCTTGCCGTCAATCGTCTTACACAGGTTTTCTACAGTAAGAATCTGTTTACCCAACTCACGTTCAGGCTTAAAGTTAATGAAAGGATACTTACGATTTGAAGGTCGGATGTCCTCAAGGGAGAGTTTCTCCAACTGCTTCTTACGAGAGGTAGCTTGTTTGGATTTGGAGGCATTGGCGCTGAAACGACGGATGAAATCCTCCAGTTCCTTACGCTTCTCGTCCACTTTCTTGTTCTTATCTGAAAGCAAGCGTGTAGCCAATTGGCTAGATTCATACCAGAAGTCATAGTTACCTACATACATTTGAATTTTACCAAAATCAATGTCGGCGATATGGGTACATACCTGATTGAGAAAATGTCGATCATGGGATACGACAATGACAGTGCCTTCAAATTTAGATAGGAAGTTCTCCAGCCAATTGATTGATTCTAAGTTTAAATGGTTGGTAGGCTCATCCAGTAGCAGGATATTAGGTGAACCAAACAAAGCTTGGGCCAGTAAGACACGTACCTTTTCATTTCCGTCAAGCTCTTTCATTGTCTTCTCATGCAAGGGCTTGGGAATTCCCAGTCCGATCAACAAGCTAGCTGCATCTGATTCGGCTTCCCAACCATTCAGTTCAGCAAAATCTCCTTCAAGCTCAGCAGCACGCATCCCGTCATCATCACTGAAATCCGTTTTGCTATAGATCGCATCCTTCTCTTCCATGATGGCATACAGCTTGGTGTGGCCCATGATAACGGTTTTGAGTACTTCAAACTCGTCGTATTCGAATTGATTTTGCTTTAATACGGCCATCCGTTCACCCGGAGTAATCATCACATCGCCACGAGTAGGCTCAACATCGCCAGAAAGAATCTGCAGAAAAGTAGATTTCCCCGCTCCATTGGCACCGATAAGTCCGTAACAATTGCCTGGAATAAATTTAATGTTCACGTCTTCAAAGAGCGCGCGATTCCCGTACCGAAGTGTAATACCACTTGTGCTAATCATGTGCATTCCGCCTTTAGGTTAATTTAGGTATAAAAGTAGGTTAATTTTTCTTTATTTCCTCGATCAACTCGGACAGCTCTGTCCAACGTTGCATCGCCTGTTCGAGCTGAAGGGTGACTAAACGTTCTTCCTCAAACAGCTCACGGATGAGATCGTAATTGCTGCCATTCGCTTCGATGCGCTGCTTGAGGCTTGCGCTTTTCGCTTCCAGCTCAGCAATAACCGCTTCAATGCCGTCCCACTCTTTCTGCTCTTTGAAAGTTAGCTTCCGGCCGCGGGCGTCAGATGCAGCAATGGCATGGTGCTCTTGAACTGGAGCTACAGGTGCCTGAGGAGCAACGACTTTGCTCTGGGGCAAGTTTCTCTTCTTGGCTGGATAATCGCTCGGAGGAAGCGCACCCTGACTCTCCTCCAACTTCAAGGCTTCTGTATATTCAGAGTAGTTGCCTTCGAATTTACGGATGTTTCCGTTGCCGTCAAAGATAAATAAACGATCTACTGTCCGATCGAGAAAATAGCGATCATGGGATACCGAGATAACTGCACCTGGGAAGTTATCGAGATAATCTTCGAGCACGGTAAGTGTTTGGATATCCAAATCATTAGTAGGTTCATCCAATAGTAACACATTGGGTTCACCCATCAGCGTACGAAGTAAATAGAGCCTGCGCTTTTCTCCACCGGATAGCTTAGAAACATGGGTCCATTGCTGTGGACCCGGAAACAGGAAGCGCTCCAGCATCTGACCTGCCGTAATCACTTCTCCATCGATCGTATGAATGATCTCGGCAACATCCTTGATGTATTCGATTACGCGTTTCGTACCATCCATCTCTTCATTTTCCTGCGCGTAGTAGGCCAATTTAACGGTCTGACCCGTATCAATAACACCTTGCTCCGGAGCGAGTCGACCTGCAAACAGGTTGAGTAGCGTCGTCTTGCCACTTCCGTTAGGTCCAACAATACCGATTCGCTCGCCTGGAAGCACAATGTGGTTGAAGTCCTCAAACAGCTGTCGCCCCTCAATGGAATAGCCCACATCAATGAGCTCCAATACCTTGCGTCCCAGTCGACTAGCTCCAACTGCGAATTCTAACGTTTCAGCAGGCCCATCAACTGCACGGTCGCGAAGTTCCTCGGCTCGGTCAATCCGGGCCTTTTGCTTGGTCGAACGGGCTTTAGGTCCACGAGACAGCCACTCGAGCTCCCGCCGCAGCAGGTTTTTCCGTTTCGCTTCCGTAGAGGCTTCCTGATCCTCCCGCTCTACTTTCTTCTCCAGGAAATACGAGTAGTTCCCCTCGTACACATGCAGCTTTCCGCGATGCAGTTCGAAGATACGGTTAGTCACACGGTCGAGAAAATACCGATCATGGGTGACTAACAATAATGCACCCCGGTACCGACTGAGCTCTTCTTCCAGCCATTGCACCGTTTGGTTGTCAATATGGTTGGTCGGTTCATCCAGAATCAGCAAATCAGCGGACTGAATTAAAGCTCCTGCCAAAGCGACACGCTTGCGTTGTCCGCCCGAAAGCTCGTTAACCGGCTTATTGTATTCATGAATACCCAATTTGCCCAGAATGATCTTAGCTTGGGCTTCGGCTTCCCATGCGTTCCCGTCAACCATTTTCTGTTGAGCCGCATAGAGCTTCTCTTGCTTTTTTTCATTAGTCGAATCAAGATCAAGCTCTTCCAATGCTGTTTCGTATTCACGCAGGGTTCTCATCAAGGGGGTTTGTCCACGGAAAATATGCTCGAGCACGGTTACGCCTTCATCAAATTCAGGAGATTGATCGAGATATTCTACCCGAAAATCCTTGGCATGAAGCAGCTTGCCCGCATCCGCTGGTTCAATTCCGGCCAAAGCTCTCAGCAACGATGATTTTCCCGTTCCATTAATACCGATTAAACCGATGTGCTGTTTCGCCGATATCGCAAAGGAAATGCTGTCAAACAATACTTTTTCTCCATAGGTCTTCGTCAGTTGTTCTACGTTCAACAAACTCATAGTGTCACTCCATTACATAGGCTGCGAGAAGCGTGATCGTGTTAACGAGTGCTTGCGCATGAGTACGCTCCATGCCATGAGAGGCATGCACGCCCGGGCCGATCAAAGCGGCCTTAATATTGCTCCCACCGCGTAAGGCGGCGGATGCATCCGATCCGTAGCTCGGGTAAATATCCACGGCAAAATCCAGCTTCTCCCGTTCGGCTAAACGAATCAATGTCGAGGTCATTTCATAATCATAAGGTCCGGAAGAATCCTTCGCACAGATCGAGACATCTTTCTCTGTACAGGACAGATCGTCGCCGATGGCTCCCATATCAACAGCAAGTAGCTCTGAGATATCTGGCGGCAGGTAGGATGCACCGTGGCCAACTTCTTCATAGGTTGTGATACAAATCTTTAGCGTCCGTTTAGGTGTCAGACCTTCCCGCTGAAGCAACTCAAGTAGGCCGAACAAGCTTGCGACCCCGGCTTTGTCATCCAGATGGCGTGATTTGATCCACCCCTTATCGGTAAACACAGGACGAGGATCGAAGGAGATGAAATCACCCACACGAATGCCTAGCTCAGCTATACCTTGCTTGCTGGTTACTTCAGCATCCAGACGGACTTCCATATTGACTTCATCTCTTTTTTGCTCTCTGGCATCGGCGTAAACATGTACCGAAGGATGCGTATTGAGAATGGTGCCACTGATCTCGCGACCATCACGGGTATGAACAAGACAATACTCGCCTTCAATTGTGTTCATAGCGTAGCCACCGAGGGCTGTGAAGCGGAGTGTTCCATTGCTTTTTAACGAGCGGACCATAGCGCCAAGTGTATCCACATGTCCGGTTAACCCCAACGTTTCCTCACGCTCTCCAGGAACAGTGATGATCCCCATGCCCTTTGATGTCAGCTCAAAGGCATAACCCAGACGTTCGGCTTCCGCTGCAACCTTAGCCATCACTTGCAAAGTATAACCTGTAGGACTTGGAGTACTCAAGAGTACAAGCAATAATGCTTTCACATAATCTAGATCGATCCTGTTCTTCCATTGAGACTCGTTATCCATCTTCAACCACGCCTCCGCTTCTTATACACAGCAAAACAGTGTAGTTGCCCTGTGGGACTACACTGCCTGCGAGCTTTGTATCATTTGTCCACTAGAGAGGGGCCTGCTTGCGGGCCGTCATAGAGGCTCTATCGTCAAGCAGTCGACAAAGGATTGCCCAGCTTAATGTTCTTGACCAGATTGATCCCAAATTGTGTAATCTTTGCAACTAGTTGACCATCATTCTCGGCTTTAAAACGAATAAGACCTTTATCAGCCAAGTATTCTAGCGCAAAATATTTTTCCGGATCCCGATCTTCGAGATTACCGGGGATCAACGCTTTTTTCCCTCTTTCCGAAAGGTGAAACTGATAAAGCTCATCAAGCATATCCATACGAAGTTTCTTGCGCTTCTCTGAAGCCATGTCGTTTCACTCTCCTTATCGACACTTTATAGCCCCCGAATGATTCTTTGTTACCCACTAAACATTCTTCAGTATCTATGATATATCAAGTTGACCAAAAGGTCAATTGTATGTACAATAGTGGGTTCAAATTTTTCGGAAAAGTGTAAAGGACTAGGATAAACGCCAAGAGGTACCTTTTGGCCATACGTTTACCGAGCACATTCAGAGATGATTTGTAAAAAGTTATCCATTCTGATGTGCAGATAAATGTTATTTATGCCTCATAATCAACGGATACAGGTGATTCTCGTATGGCTTCTTTGAGATAAGCCGCTACCTGCAAGTGGACCGGGTGTATATCATACGCCTGCAAACCATCCAGATGATCAAAGTGAGCAACAAGGGCAAGATCATAGGCCCGCCCGGAGGTCAGGACGTTTAAACCTACTTCTATGTGCTTTAATGAAGGAATCTGTCCCTCCATATTCATAAGCAGCTCTTTGGCTTTAGTTAAAGCCTCCAAGCTCGTATCCTTAAATCGAAAAAAAACGATATGAGTAATCATTGGATATCCTCTCCATTCCTTTGAATGATAGCATATCGGAGATTATATCATAGTTCAGCAAAAAAATAACATCAGGATAAATATTGTGTCCAAAGTCGCCCTACAGATGATCAGAATTAGCACCAAATAAGAAGCCGGAAAGGGATTTCGTACCCTCCGACTTCTTATTTGGCGAAACTGATTAGTTCCAGTATCTTCGCGAAATACAATGTTCCTTTAGCAGTTTGTAGTGAGCGAGTTCCACTAACTCCACACAGCTAGCGGAGTCAGGAGAATGAATCATCTGACCAGAGCCAGCATAAATTCCAACATGATGAACCCGACCTTGGCCTTCCTGATGAGCAAAAAATAGTAAATCACCAGGCGCTAACTGATCACTTTCGATGATTCGCCCCGCTTCCGCTTGAGCAGATGCATCTCTAGGGATCAACAACCCTTGCGACTGATGCATCGTATACGCAAAACCAGAGCAATCGAAACCATAGGATGACATGCCGCCCCAGAGGTAAGGCAAACCAAGAAAACGTCTTGCCTGGTGGACAATACCATCACCTATAGGAGATTGAACCATCACATCCGCCATATCAGCACTTGACTTAGCTGAATCTGCTTGAACAGGTTCTATTAATGAAGCAACCTGTTCAGCCCCCCCACCGATTGATTGGATACCTGACCTGGTGGTTATTCTTATGTCAGAGGATCTCAGTAACCTTAAGCCATGGGGTGTAGTTACCCGCACCCATTCGCTTTCGCCGGAATCCTCAACATCAATGGGTAATGAAGTCATATAGCTTAGTTCCAAGCAAGGTTGGGCCGTTTCACTCTCATATAGCCAAGCTTTTTTTGAGCTGACCACAGCATAACGTTGCTGAGCTGAAAAGCTAGCCTTCGCTACCAGCAGTTGGTTCTTGGACAACCAGCCGGGATAACCCCGTGCTTCTTTAGGTGTAGGCTGATCAGGGATACATACCTTCACCCAATGCTCCTGCTCTTCTATTCCGAGGACGGGAGTTCCGTAGAGGATCTGGCTCTGAATCCGATTGGCATCACATAAGTTTAGCTTCTCTGCTAGAGTCATTGTCGTAAGCCAGCTATCGATATCCACTGGGTTCTGTAAGGCTGGAGCATCTACTGCTCGCGGCGATTCTGGAGATGTCCATATTGTGGCAACAGAGACTGCCGCTACAAAGTTGTGGTAATCCGTCACAGTTCTATCCCTACCTTTTCACCGATTGCAGCATTGGTAATCCCCAGTCCCGGCGTCGCCGGAAAGGTCATAACCCTCCCTACGTAGCGAACACCACCCTCAATGATATCGTTACGCAGCAGCAGGGGGGCATCGAAATCATAACGGGTAATATTCTTCTTGGCGGCGGCAAGATGGGCGGCTGCCGTGACTGCAATCCGGGACTCAATCATACTGCCTACCATGCATTCTACACCGCATTCCTCAGCCATATGATTAATGATTTGAGCCTTGTAGATCCCACCAGCTTTCATCAGCTTAATATTGATTAAGTCTGCGGCTCTGCGCTTCAGCACCTCGAAGGCCTGAGCGGGTGAGAATACACTCTCATCGGCCATGATCGGCGTTTCCACTGCATCGGTAACCATTTTGAGACCCTCAATGTCAGAAGCCTTGACTGGCTGTTCAACCAGCTCGATGTTTAGTCCCATATCCTCCATCCGTCTGATTGAGTGAATGGCTTCCTTCACCTGCCAGCCTTGATTGGCATCAATACGGATTTTTACCTCCGCTCCGACACAAGAGCGGATTTCCTTAATTCGCAGTAAATCCTCTGCCACATTACCCTTACCCACTTTGACCTTCAATACATTAAAGCCAGCTTTTACGTAGCGGATAGCGTCCTCGCCCATTTCCTTCGGGGCATTCACACTTACGGTGTAATCCGTTTCCAGTTGATCTCGGTACCCGCCGAGAAATTGATAAAGCGGTAACCCACAGTGCTGACTGATCAGATCATATATGGCCATATCAACCGCAGCCTTTGCTGAGCTGCTGTTGATCATGGAGTAATGAATGGCATGGAGAATCTGCTCATAAGCGAGTACGCTTTTGCCAATTAGTATAGGTGTAAACGTATGGACGATGGCTGACTGAATGCTATCCAGGCTATCCCCGGTAATGACAATCGTAGCTGGAGCTTCCCCAAAACCAACGCGACCGTCATCTGTATGGATAAAAATCAATATGGACTCTGCATGAGTAACGGTGCGCAGCGCCGTCTTGAAGGGCTGGTGCAGTGGGATGGACTGACGCCTCACCTCGACACTTCGAATAATCATTCTTCCTGCCTCCTTATGCCTGAACACCCTGTTGTATCTCTTGCACAAGCTTTTCATGGGTGCTCATTCTTGCTTCAACTCCCAGCGGAATCGCAATATTCGGTATGGAATGACCAATTTCAAAGCCTGCCATACATGGTTTGCCTGCTGGAATAAGATAATCTGCAAAAACCTCTGCTAACGTGAGGGAGTCCTTGCGCTTTTTGGGCTCGCTGTTATTAAAATTCCCTACGATAATTCCCGCGCATTCCGCTAGTTTCCCTGCCATACGAAGCTGGAGCAGCATTCGATCGACGCGGTAAGGTTCCTCATCAATGTCTTCAATCAGCAAAAGCTTCCCTCGCGTATCCACTTCATAAGGAGTGCCTAAGGTGCTGACCAAAAGCGATAGATTCCCCCCAGTAAGCTGACCTTGCGCTTCTCCGGCAACAAGGACGGTTAACGGTGAGCAGGCTTCTGTATAGTGGAAACCGCTTGGGTTGATCAGCATTTGAAAGCTAGCCAAGGTAAGCGGATGGACATCCTCCCGGCACAGATCAATCAGCATCGGTCCATGAAAGGTGACAAGTCCAGCAAGTTGACCAATCGCCGTATGCAAAAAAGTAATATCACTATAGCCCCAGAAAATCTTCGGATTCGCTCGGATCAGCTCATAGTCCAGTTGCTCGGCTATCCTTGCTGTTCCATATCCTCCACGGGCACAGATAATCGCTGCAATCTCAGGATCGGCAAACATCCCATTCAGTTCCATTGCTCGTTCCTCGTCCGTTCCAGCCAGATATCCACGTTGTTTGGATAACGTCTCACCGATGCGTAGACGAAAGCCAAGCTTTATGAGGCTTTCGGCCGCTTTTACGCAGGCTGCCTCATCCCCTCGACTAGCAGGAGCGGTTATGCCGATCGTATCTCCAGCGACAAGCTTACGTGGGTTAATTCTCTCCATCACTTTAATTCAGCCGACTTAAACTCGATATATCCAAAAGCATGGCGGATCACTCCGCTCAACTTGTCGCTTTGCAGATAAGCCGTACTGTAATAGTAAAGAGGTAATACAGGTGCTTCGTCCATCAACAATTGCTCTGCTTGGTGCAGTAGGTCAAAGCGTTTGGCTTCATCCGTTTCCGCATAAGCATTTTTAATCAAAGCATCATAATCAGCATTGCTCCAGCCCGTACGGTTCATCCCATTATCCGTTTGATAGCCGTCTAGATAGTTAATGGGATCTTGGAAGTCAGCTAAGAAGGAGGACCGGGAGATCTGCAGCTGAAGTGCTTTTTGCTCGGCTGTAACAACCTTGCCTTCTTTATTCGCTAGCAGTACATCAATGCCTAAGTTATCCTTGAACATGGCTTGTATAGCTTCGGCAATTCGCTTAGAGGTATCACTGGTATTATAGGTTAAGGTGACCTGAGGCAATGTTGTATAGCCTTCCTCTGCCATTCCTTTGGCAAGCAGGCTTTTCGCCTCCGCAGCATCGAAGGTAATCAATGTGCCACCAACTTCACGGAAATCTTTACCCGAGGGCTCTTTCATACCATAAGAGACAAAACCCTCCGCTGGCTTCTCCTGACGTTTGGTGACGAGATCTACCAATTGCTTGCGATCGACCGCCATGACGAAGGCCTTGCGGATATTGACGTTCGTAAATGGCTCAAGCGTTACATTAAACCGATAGAAGGCTGTACCTGCACCATCGGAAACCTGTACTTTACCTGCCTCAGCGAACAATTGATCCGCCATATCAGAAGGAATCGCAGAGGTATGCAAATCCCCAGCTATGAAGGACTGATATTCCGTGTTCTCATCGTTGATCATCGTAAAGGTAACGCCGTCCAGCTTCACATTGGTCGCGTCCCAATAGGAATCATTCTTCACCAGCTTGATTTCGGAGTCATGCTTCCACTCGGTTAATTTAAAGGGTCCATTGCTAACGATGGTAGCCGCTTCCCCTGCCCACTTGGCATCTTTCTCCACTACCGCTTGATTGACTGGAAAAAAGGCTGGATTGGAAATCATACTGAGCAACCAACTGGAAGGTTGATTCAGGGTCACGACGAGTGTTTTGTCGTCCGTTGCCTTGACCAGCACATCGTCTGCGTTACCGGATCCTGAGTTGTACGCCTCTGCACCTTGAATAATATAGGCCAATGAGGCTGCGGGTGAGGCTGTTTCTGGATTTAGCAGTCTTTTCCAAGCAAATTCGAAATCAGATGCTTTAAACGCATCCCCATTGGACCACTTCAGCCCATCGCGGAGCGTGAAGGTGTAGATTTTGCCATCAGCCGACATTTCCCACTTGAGCGCCATAGCCGGCTCAGGTGTTTGTTCTTTGCCTAGCCGGGTCAAGCCTTCCATATAATTGTTGAGGATATCGTAGGAGGCCTGATCAAAGCCAACGGGTGGATCAAGGGAAGTCGGCTCCTTCAAGTTATTGTATTTGACGATTTTGTCGCCACCGCTTGCGGAATCCTTGTCTTTGGAGCACCCTGCCAATACCGTTCCTAACACGAGCATGCAACAAATAAGCAGAACCGTAAGTTTTCTCTTGTTCATGAGTCCATCTCCTTCGTGTGATTCGATTTGTCGAACGTGCATAAGAACCTATAGGAATGCCTGAGGAACGGCAGTCATATCAAGCATTCTGGTATAATACCTGGGCTCGGGGGTCTTGCAGCCAGCAGGCAACGGTATGTTCTGTTGCTACATCGATCAGCTTCGGTTCATAGGCCGCACAGACCTCCATCGCATAGTTACAGCGCGGGGCGAATGGACAGCCTTTCGGCGGAGAGAACAAATCCGGTGGAGTGCCGGGTATGGGTGTGAGTGGCTCACTGCGATCCCGATCCAAGCGGGGCATGGAGGTGAGCAAGCCTTTTGTATAAGGATGCTGCGGGCGATAAAAGATGTCCTCCACGGGTCCCGACTCCACGATCTTGCCTGCATACATGATATTGACACGATCCGCAAGCTTGGCTACAACACCAAGATCATGCGTGATGATAATGATTGAGACATCGGTTTTTCTTTGCAGCATTTGAAACAGCTCAATAATTTGCGCTTGAATGGTAACATCAAGGGCAGTCGTTGGCTCGTCCGCGATCAGAATGGAGGGTTGACATACGACAGCAATCGCGATCATAATCCGCTGGCGCATCCCCCCACTAAATTGATGCAGATGCTGTTTCAAGCGAGTCGCGGGGCTGGGAATACCAACAAGCTCTAGCATTTCAATGGCTAGTTCACGTGCAGCCTTCCGCGATACCTTCCGGTGACGAATGACGCCTTCCATAATCTGTTCACCAATTGTCATTGTTGGATTGAGTGCACTTCGTGCATCCTGAAAGATCATCGATATCTCGGCACCGCGAATATCGCGCATCTCACGATCGGATAGAGTCGTTAGCTCTTGACCCTTATAGCGGATGCTGCCCCCCTTAAGCTTCGTACTGCTCTTGGGCAAAAGCCGCATCAGCGAGCGGGCGGTGACGCTTTTGCCACAGCCTGATTCACCAACAATGGCTAATGTTTCCCCTTGAGCCAACGAGAAGGATACACCTTGAACTGCGTTTACCTCGCCGCCATAGGTAACAAAAGCTACATTCAGGTCCTTTACTTCCAATAGCGGCCCGGCTTTTTCTCGAGGTATGGTTGAAGCTACGGACAGGTTAGGTAGTCGGGTTGGATTCGATTCCATATTCTTGCTCTGTAGGTTGATCATCTGACTATCTCCTCCGTTTCGGATTGAAGGCATCCTGCAGACCGTCTCCAAGCAAGTTAAAGGAGAGCAACGTCAGGGAGATGAAAAAAGCAGGATAAAATAATCGCCACCAGTGTCCAGACAAGATTGTGGGCAATCCATCGTTGGCCATAACGCCCCAGCTAGCCATCGGTGGTTGGATGCCTAAGCCGAGAAAGCTTAAGAAGGCTTCGGCAAATATGGCCGATGGTACAGAGAAGGTCACCTGTACAATGATCACGCCGATGGCGTTGGGCAGCAGATGTTTACGAATGATATACCAGGCATTGCCGCCCAGTGTCCGGGCTGCTAACACATATTCATTGTTCTTGAGCTGCAGCACCTGCCCACGAACAATCCTAGCCATGCCGATCCAGCCGGTTATACTGAGCGCGATGATAATCGTAAGCAAACCTGGGCCTAACACCACCATCATCAAGATAACGATCAGCAGATAAGGAATGCCATACAGAATATCGACGAAACGCATCATGATGTTGTCGATACGTCCACCTATATAACCTGCTATGCCACCATAGATCATTCCGATGATCAAATCGATCAGGGCAGCCGTGATGCCAATGAATAAGGAAATTCGCGCTCCGTAGAGAATACGAGCGAAGACGTCACGCCCCAATTCATCCGTGCCAAACAGATGCACACCATCCGGCTTATGATTGGCCTGAGTAAGCGTCTGCTTGGAATAATTCTGCTCCGTCAGTAATGGGCCAAAGGCAGCAAGCAGAATCAGCAGGATGATGACGATTAATCCTAACAGCGCCAGCTTGTTCTTCCAAAGCTTTAGCCATGCCTCCTGCCAGAAGGTCAATTGCGGACGAACAATCGCTTCAGCCACCTGCGCGTTTGTCGCAAGCGGGACGAATAAATGATCAGGAACGCTCATGCTCAAGCCTCCCTTCGGTGCATCTTGATACGAGGATCGATGAAGCCATACGCCACATCCACGAGAAACATCATGAAGATCAGCAAGGCGCTATAGAATACTGTAGTTCCCATAATGACGGAGTAATCACGATTGTTGATACTGTCGACAAAATATTTACCCATTCCCGGTATCGCAAAGATCTTCTCAACGACAAAGCTTCCGGTCAGAACATTGGCAATTAATACACCTAACAAGGTAACAACAGGCAGGATGGCATTGCGTAACGCATGCTTAAGAATAATTGTTGCAGGTGCTAAACCCTTAGATTCTGCTGTCTCTATATACTCCTGTGTTAAAACCTCAATCATATTGGCCCTGGTTAGTCGCGCGATAATCGCGAGTGGGCCTACGGACAATGCAGCCGCTGGGAGAATCATATGCTTCCAAGTTCCCCAAGTCGCTACGGGAAGCAGTCGCCATTCGACGGCAAAATATTTGATCAGCAGGGTCGAGAGGACGAAATTAGGTATGGCAATGCCAAGTACCGCAAAAATCATGGCGCCATAATCGATCATGCTGTTCTGCTTAAGCGCAGCGATCGTTCCAATTGCAATACCGGATACTACGGCAAAGGATATCGCTACCAGTCCTAGCTTAAAAGAAACGGGAAAGCCACGCTTGATCATACCGTTGACGGAATCCGGGTAATGCGCAATGGAAGGCCCCAAGTCGAAGGAGACGATATTCTTCAGGTAAGATAAATACTGCACGGCTACTGGCTTATCTAGGTTATACCGCACCATCATGTTCTGTGTGACCGTCTCATTCAAATTCTTACCTTCCTTATCAAAGGGCGAGCCAGGAATCGAGTGCATAAGAAAAAATGTAACGGTGACTATCAACCAAAGGGTCACGATCATGGAAGCAAAACGTCTGAGGATAAATCGTGCCATGTTGTACCTCCCTTATCCTTACTCCTTCATCTGTTAACAGAAGGATGTGTGCATAGCTAATTCAGTCATTACCAGCATAGCCCGGTACGCTTCAAGAATATCCTCAGCAGCGAAAGTAACGATCGGTGCCTCAGCGTCGATTTTTGTTCCTGGCATCAATGCGGCCCATTCGGCTTGTCCATAGTTAGCGAATTCGATTGTAAGCAGTGGCTTCTCCGGGGGCACAAGGGGCTTGACCTGATCTTTTCTGGCCAGTGCCTCTTTGGTTTTCTCCCTAAGTAGCTGACCGCTCTTCTCCGGGGTTAAGCATAATGCGGAGGTTCGGGAAACCCACTTTTTCACAATAGCTGTCGTCACTCCAGGCAGAAGCGCTTCTGCCTCCCGCGCTGTTTGATCATCACCAGCAACAAGGAGTACAGGAACGCCATAGAAACCTGCCACATAGGCATTAAAACCGAGTTCACCCACAACCTGATCGTTGATGTACATATTGCGTACAGCAAAAATCATATTGTGGCTGAGCACTCCTCTTCTCCCCGCGCGCGTATGGTACCCGAGAAAGGCCGCACCCGCATAACTGGAATCAAGGCCCTGCACCATGGAAAAGGGTTTAACATCACCGCAGATCAGTTGTGTTTCTGGATGAAGCTTCTCGATCAACAGATTATTCATTTTGGAGTGGCTATCATTGACCACAACCTCCGTACAGCCTTCATCAAAAGCCGTGTAAATCACATGGTTAGCCTCTGCTGTCATCAGTTGTTGACCCCGGGTGTAGTTCAATTGGTGGGAATCCACAAAGGTAGAGTCCACTAATCCCGTTATCCCTTCCATATCGATTGATATGTATAGCTTCATTGCTATCCCTCCATAAATTCTGTTTAGGAACGAAAAAATCCAGCAAATGCCAGTAAAACCCAAAGGTTCTGCTGTCACTTGCTGGATTTTATTTACGTATATGTTGCCATACGGATAAATAAAGCAGCTTAGCCTTCTCCGGTTTCGGGCTCGATTTTAATCCGGAGGTTCATGGCCAGTTTGTATTTTTTTTGCGCGTCCTTATAGGC
>JAIMBU010000687.1 GCA_023511325.1 Gorillibacterium sp. | reverse complement strand
GGAAGTTAATGAAATGATCCCTTTAGACAATTATGAAAAGTGGTTGCCCTTAATGGCAGACTGTGCTCGTCTCTATTTAAACGTACAAGAATTGAAAGAATATTCCCTGATCTCACAAAATGAAGTCGGGAACCAACTTAAGGCTTTACTAGAAAGACCAATAGCCCGTTTTACGATAGTCAATGAAGTTTATTTCAGAGCCAGATGGGCGGAGGTTTTGAAAGCACTAGGTCCCCAGGATAACCTCAAGCTTTTGGAGGTTGCAACAGGTGATGCGGATATGATTCCACAGGTTATGGCTCGTACCCACCCGAATAGCCATTATATTACGGCTAATATGAACAAGCACTTAAATAAAAGTCTCCTTGCTAAAACAAAAGTTTTACCACTAAAGCTGGAAATCATTGAAGATGATGCCGCTTATGTTGAAAATCATTTAGGACAAGAAGCTGTGGATCTCATCGCTTTCCAGCATGCCATTAACGATGTTATCCAAGCTATACTATGTGATCGAGAGGGCGTAGACACCATCCATTCCGACTGGATGGAGACGTTACCGAAAATGATTGAAATTCTTCAAAAGGAAACCGCACAAAACACACTGGAGGAACATGCGAAAATATCCTTCTTAGGACTAATAGACACATTGTTAAAGATTTTAAAAACAAACGGGATTATAGCCATGAACCATTATATGTTTCAGCTTGATCTTGATTGGGGCTATCCGCCCGACTTGTTTAAAACAATGGTTCCTATGACTAGAGAATGGATGAAGGAAATCAAAGGTTGTAAAGAGATATTTCTTGATGGATTTGATTCAAATTGGTGGATATTCTTACAAAAAGTATAAATGCGCTTCTATAATAGCAGCAATAACAGCTCCGTATTTTAATATGGAGTCTTTTTTCATTTCTATGAAACTACGACTGATCATGCTTCGAATACGACCAAGTATCAGCCTTTTATTTCATACATGATATTCGTATAATACTGCGTTGAATTCACGGTCGAATTAAGATACAGTCGATCCCTCCAATAATCTCGTTGTAATTCTTTTCGACAGCAACATCGAAGAACTGGACACCATTGGGGGATAAAAACAACATCGTTCCCCTCTTATTTGCAACCGGAGGTGTATAAGCAATAGTTAATGTTGGCGTCCCATTGGGTCGTACTGATGTTCCGTTGTTCTTAGCAATCCCATTTAAAATACCATCCATGACATGAACAGTTCTACCATTAAATGTTGTGGAAGAATGTGTTGCTCCCATCGTAATCAACTCACTGTTTATGTTTGTAGCAACACAACTAATCTTTGTAGGGGTTTGAAAGATCACGGCGGAAACATATCTATCGTTCTTCTATAATTTTTCAGTAGCGTTGCATAAACGATGACATGGAAGTTGTCATAATTATCTGAAAATTAGCATCTGTGGACAAGAGAAAAAACTCACGGGGCTCTCTTGCTCAGGTAGCCAATGTCCATTTGGTATATTAATCCATTTATAGGGCTTTTTATTATTTTTGACGTTTGCTACGCTCTATACCTGTTTCTTCTGTCGTCCTCTACTCGTTCGACTCGGCTTCCAATTCACGGCTGCACAAAGCTCATTCCAAGGCTTCCACAGGCGCGTAATCAGATAGTCCATCAGTTCCGTTAACGACCTCTTGGTTCTAAGCTCCAGCTTCATCAGCAGAAGTAGGCAATAGGCAATCAGACAAACCCAGATTTGGTTCATAACCGCATTCTCATCTTCCCCGTAAAAACGGGTAAACTTCAAGTTTTGCTTTTCCCAACGAAAGAAGATTTCAATTTGCCAGCGACTCCGATACATTTCGCCAATTTCTTCAGCCGTCAGATCAAAACGATTGGTGATGATTCGAACGGGCTGCCCTTGGCTATCCATCGTTTCGATCATACGTAGCGTATGCTTCATCCGTTTGTTTCCTTTACCCAGGATGACTGTGACATCGCGTATGACCGTTTGGTCCTCCACCTGAGCGTGTTCCTCTACTTCTTCGACAATCGCGTTGTTCTTGAGTCGAGAAACGAAACGGATGTTACGTTCGCAGTAATCATCATACTTGCCGTAATCGAGATACCCTCGATCCATCAGGTAGGTGGCGTCTGTATCGTCAATTAGGAAGTCCATTTGCGTATGATCGGCTGGTTTGGCCGGTGTTAGAATCGCTTTGTCTGGATAAACGGTCCCGGGTTCCAAGAAGGTAACACGAAGATGAAGCTTCACGCCAGCTTTGGTTTTACGAAACGTTGCCCATTTGTATTTTTTTAGGCACAGACCGATTGTCGTGGAATCGATGATCTTCACGGCGCCTACTCGCGCGGCGACAGGCGTTTGAAAACGATGAAGTTTGGTCATGAGATCGCACAAGATGGCTTGCAGCACTTCGGGTCCAACCTGTTATTCTTCCGAGAAAGTTGGGAGGCACTGATGGATGAGATGCCGAGTGTTTGTTGGAGATCCTCGTCGGCTTGCAGGGTTCGCATGATGGAGCGTAGCCCCGTGCGTTTCTTAAGCTGAGCTTCAACGAATAGAAATAGGAATACCAGTGTGCTTAATTTCTTGGTGTAGCGATCGAGTGTACTGTTGTTCTTCCAGTTCACAATGATGTCAGAATTAATCGGTAAAACCCATTTACCAAATGATGAGAGTAGTGTATCCTTGTCCATGCTGGTCTCCTAATTAGAGATTTGGACAGGGTCTACC
>JAIMBU010000686.1 GCA_023511325.1 Gorillibacterium sp. | reverse complement strand
TCCTGATGTTGTTTGCGTGTTCGAACATAAGCCCGCTGATATTGATCCTTATCCAGATAATCCAGCTCATCTTGCACCCAATCCGCTTCGCGTTCTGCCAGTTCAAGCTTGATCAGCTTATTCTCCAACCACTCCTTCAAAAGTTCCATGCGGTTTGATAAACGAATCGAACTTTCGAAGCTATAGAAGTACGCCTTGATTTGTGCGGATGAAATAAGAACTCGATCATGGAATAACAAATCGCGAAAAATCATCCCTTCATGCTCTAAATATTTCTTGTAGCTGTGAATAGCTTGTAAGAAGGCACCCGAAGCTTTATAGCGGATACCCTCCAGACGGGCTTCAAAGCCGACTTCTTGCTCAGACGTTAGCACATACTCCATCTGTTCAAAGGGACTTTCTAGCTTGAAGAAGGCACTAAGAGAATGCTCCAAGAATTCATGAAAGGTAGTTTGCTGCATATTCTCTTCACCTAGCTCTGGAAGAACAGAAGCGACATAGCTATTAAACATCGGATTGGGGGAAAAGAGGACAATCTGATCGGCCTTAAGAAAACCTCTATAGCGATAGAGCAGATAGGCGACGCGTTGGAGCGCAGCAGAGGTTTTACCACTACCGGCTGCTCCTTGAACGATCAGCATGCGGCTACCTACATTGCGGATGATGCGATTCTGTTCCTGCTGAATCGTGGCCACAATGCTTCTCATCTGCGAGTCGGCGCTACGGCCTAAAGCTTTTTGCAGCAATTCATCGCCGATGGTCACGCTGGTATCGAATAGGGACTGAATACTCCCCTCGCGGATCATGTATTGCCGCTTTAGATCCAGGGTGCCCGTAATAATTCCAGATGGAGTATCATATTGCGCCGGCCCTGGCGGGTAATCATAATAAAGGCTAGCAACAGGGGTGCGCCAATCGTACACATAGAAGGTGTCACTTTCCTCATGGAGAAAAGAGGACAAACCAATATAGAAGGGCTCTGAGATATCGGTTTCGTCCTCATGAAAATCAACACGACCAAAATAAGGAGCAGGGAGGAGCCGCTTCATTCCCTTCAACAGATTAGCCCGGTAACGGTGGCTTACCTCACGTTCCGTAAGCACTTCCGCTTGCTGCCGCATACTTGCATAGGTTTCCGTTAAATCATCAGAATTACTTAAGTTAACCGTGACATCATCCCAGAAATGGTTGCGGATGTCCACAACCTGGCTGCGCAATTCTCCAACCTCAGGTTCTAACCGTTGGATTTCCTCACGTAGAAGCCGAGTAACTAGAGCTACGCGCTCTTGTTCAATGATCAATTCCTTTTCATATCCGCTGATTTCTTCAGACATTCGAGTTATGCTCCTTTATAAGAAGATAAGATGGTTGACAGATGCTGAAATCCTTGATATAATAATATTGAGAAGTTATGATTTCATTCTGCAATTTATCAATAGTTCTTATATTCTACCATTTGAGCTGATTAAATACAACGACTTTCTAAGCCAACATTTATTGTCTGGTTTTTTTTGTGCTTAGATATAAATTGAGCCGAGTAGGGGACTGACACCACTCCTTTATCGAGGTCAATGTTCGCTTGCCATTAAACACAAAAAAGATGACTCTTCCTCTAAAATGAGAGGAGGGTCATCTTTTTGCCAAGATTGATCATTTAGAACAATTTAGTCGTCCACGACTCGCAGTTCCACACTTCCGTAGCTACATCTTGATAAAACTCCGGTTCATGGCTGATCAGAATAACGCTACCCTTGTATACCTGAAGTGCCCGTTTAAGCTCTTCTTTGGCATCGATATCTAAGTGATTCGTCGGCTCATCGAGTACCAGTAGATTAGATTCTCTGTTGAGCAGCTTACACAAACGAACCTTGGCCTTTTCACCACCACTAAGCACTTCAACCTTGCTTTCGATATGCTTGGTTGTCAACCCACAGCGGGCAAGGGCGGCGCGCACTTCAGCTTGGCTCATATACTGGAATTCGCCCCAAACTTCCTCAATACAGGTGTTGGAATTGGTTCCTTTAACCTCCTGCTCGAAGTAACCGATCTGGAGATTATCACCCAGCATGACGGAACCAGACAATGCATGAATTTGACCGAGGATACTACGCAGAAGCGTTGTTTTACCAATTCCATTGGCGCCGACAAGAGCGATCTTCTGACCACGCTCCATCAGCAGGGTTAAGGGGCGAGACAGCGGTTCATCATAGCCGATGATCAGATCCTTGGCTTCAAAAACGCTGCGCGACGATATGCGAGCTTCCTTAAATTGAAACACTGGCTTTGGCTTTTCCTTAGCGAGTTCAATAATGTCCATACTGTCGAGCTTCTTCTGCCGGGACATAGCCATATTTCGCGTAGAGACCCGAGCCTTATTACGGGCAACAAAATCCTTAAGACCGGCGATTTCTTGCTGCTGCCGTTTAAAAGCGGATTCCAACTGCAGTTGCTTAGCTCCATGCTGGTGCTCGAAGGTTTCATAGTCACCCACGTAGCGAGACAGCTTCTGATTCTCCATGTGGTAGATTAAGTTGATCACACTATTCAGGAAGGGAACATCATGCGAGATGAGGACAAAAGCATTCTCATATTCCTGGAGATAACGCCGCAACCATTCGATGTGCTGTTCATCTAAATAGTTTGTGGGCTCATCCAGAAGCAGAATGTCGGGCTTCTCAAGCAGTAGCTTGGCAAGGAGAATCTTTGTCCGTTGGCCACCACTCAGTTCAT
>JAIMBU010000685.1 GCA_023511325.1 Gorillibacterium sp. | reverse complement strand
GCTTACCTTAGGGGTGCCCTTCGTTTATCGCACGAGCCGGACTGGCCCGCGTACGAATACGCCCGCCTTAAGGCAGACGTCGAACGAAACCTCTTATAAAAAAATCGTCCAAAGACGGTTTTCTTATAATTTCTCCACTTGAGTAAAATCAAGTTCAAGCGGGGTTTCTCTGCCAAACATGTTCACGTGCACCTTCAACTTGTTCTTGTCAAAGAGAATCTCTTCAACAGAACCCACGAAGTCGGCAAAGGGACCTACCTTCACGCGAACGGTTTCTTTCAACTCGAAGTCGATTCTCGGCTTCGGTTCCTCCATACCCATGTGACGAAGAATGGCTTCAACCTCTTCAGGAAGAAGCGCAGTTGGCTTCGAGCCTGAACCTGTAGAACCCACAAATCCGGTCACGCCGGGTGTGTTGCGAACGACATACCAAGAGTCATCGGTCTGAATCATTTCCACGAGGACATATCCTGGGTAAACCTTACGCATAACGGTTTTCTTCTTACCGTCCTTGCTTACCACTTCCTCTTCCATTGGAACGAGGACGCGGAAGATTTTGTCCAACATGCTCATAGATTCGACGCGCTTCTCCAAATTAGCCTTCACTTTGTTCTCATACCCGGAGTAGGTATGGACAACATACCATCTTTTCTCCATGATCGTCTCCTTGGTCACTTCATCTAGTGACTAGTCGCACCAATTCAGAAATAATTAAATCCAAAATGGTGAAATAGATTGCCACGAAAACAACCGTAACCATGACCACGATCGTATAACTGGTTAGTTCTTTGCGGCCAGGCCATTTGACCTTACGCAGTTCGCCCCAGCTTTCCGAAAAGAAAGAGAACGTGGAGCTGAAACTTTGCTTCATTCTGGTTACAAATCCCACAACTACACCTCCGTAATACTCTACCGGGTCTCGCGATGAAGCTGATGAGAATTGCAGAATTTGCAATATTTCTTCTTCTCCAAGCGGTCAGGGTTGTTACGCTTGTTTTTGTTGGACGAATAGTTCCTTTGCTTGCAGCTTGTACAGGCTAACGTAATAATAACCCGCATGGATTACACCTCCCGAGACAACCAGAATTAAAGAACCCCGATTGTCCTGAGTAAACTCCGACAAATAGGGTCACCTAAGTTAATTTAGCATACGCGTCAATACTCTGTCAAGAAAAAGTTAAACGTTATGCAAACTATAGGTTCCTATTTCACCGGAAAGTAGCCTAATAATCATCTGGGAGCAGAGAACGATATTCTTGCTATCATTATGAACGATTTGGCACAAGGACAAACCTTTTTAGAAGAAACAGCGTTGTTTATCTTTGATAATATTATTAAAATCCACTCTCTCGAGATAGATTTCCACTATTTTCTTCTATGAAGCCTTCTTTCTCAAAATTCAAGCCACAAAAAAAGCATCTATCCTCTCTAAGAGAATAGATGCTAATACATATCGCGCGCTTCCAAATATCGCTCAAGCTTACGCTTAACCCGTTGAAGTGCATTATCAATAGATTTAACATGACGATCCAGATCCACGGCAATCTCCTGGTACGATCGGCCATCTAAGTAAAGCATGAGTACCTTGCGTTCCAGATCACTTAAGATCTCCTCCATCTTATCTTCCAAACCACTGAATTCTTCCCGATTAATTATGAGTTCCTCCGGGTCAGTTACCTTAGGTCCGCAGATAATATCAAGAAGTGTGCGATCAGATTCCTCGTCATAAATAGGCTTGTCCAAAGAAACATACGAGTTCAGTGGAATATGCTTCTGACGGGTCGCGGTCTTAATAGCAGTAATGATCTGGCGGGTGATACAGAGCTCTGCAAAAGCCTTGAAAGAAGCCAGCTTGTCACCACGAAAATCGCGAATAGACTTGTAAAGACCAATCATGCCTTCTTGCACGATATCTTCGCGATCCGCCCCAATCAGAAAATAGGAACGGGCTTTAGCTCGAACAAAATTCTTATACTTGTTGATCAAAAACTCTAATGCTTCAGAGTTACCTTCACGAACGGCCTCGACATTATCTTCGTCGGCCATTAGGGCATAGTCCCGCTTTCTTAAATCATTGAGGTCAATACCCACCAAAAATCCCTCCGGCCAGGCTTTTCAGGCAGCAAATGCATTCTACCGTTATATGGAAATAAGCCAAACATGTGAATCAAGTATACATGATGGGTCCGATTATCGTCAACCTAGTGAAAGCGCAATATCTATAATAAGAATGTAATATTATCCGTTATTTGTCTCCTCTTCGCCATTTTTCTAAAATATCTCTCGTATCCTGACTCATCTTACTGCCAAACGTATTACGGGAATGAGTTGATTCATTGATTTGCTTACGAATATCCTTGCGGCTCTCACGCACCTTGATCAGGAGTTCTCTTGCAGGTAGCCGGAGTGCCCCTCGACCAAACACAACATGCTGCTCTGTCATATCTGAGGTTGCTACGTAGACCTGTCTTCGCCGCCCTGTAAGATCTGATACCAATCGCTCGATCAACTCATCCGCTGTCTCTTTTTCCTTTGTGTAGACGACGTGCAGCTTGCTTTGCTCATATTTACCACCATGACCTGGAATCTGGTAAGCATCGAAAACAACATATATCGTCATATCGGAATAGCCCCGATAATCTGAAAGTATATCAATTAGTCGATCACGTGCATCCTCCAGACGGATGTCACGAAGCTTAGCTAACTCAGGCCAAGCTCCAATGATATTATAAC
>JAIMBU010000684.1 GCA_023511325.1 Gorillibacterium sp. | reverse complement strand
ATTCAGGGCGAAATTTGTTAAGGAAGGAGGATTCCAGCGATTGTCCAGGAAATTAGCCGTTGGAACAAGCTGGAGTGAGAGATGAGCTTCTTATTGATGCAGATTCGCAGGAAATCGGTTTGGGGAATGTCTCGTAGAAGAAAAAGATGCACAATTACAGGATTTCGTAGTTAGAACCGTCTGCGCGTATTTGCGGTAACCAGTCCTATAATTATACAGAAAGTCTGGAAAATATCTCTTTACAGTATCCCCCTGGGGGGGATAAGATATGATAAAGATTATCATTCGCGGAAGGAAGATCATGATGGAGGAGTCCGAACAACAGCAACAGCAGCAAGAGTCAGAGCAACAACAGCAGCAACAGCAAGTGCAACAGCAACAGCAACAGCAAGACATGATGGAACAATCGCCGCTAGATAGTCTCGGGCATGGGCACAAATACCGTAAGCAGATCGTTAACCGGTTGGCGCGGATCGAAGGACATATTCGGGCTGTCAAAGAAATGACGGCAGCAGATCGAGACTGCTCTGAGGTTCTCCTACAGATTGCGGCAGTGCAGAAGGCACTTGATAAAGCGGCTAAGCTACTGCTGCAGGATCATCTAGAAAATTGCGTAGTTGATGCAGTCCTTCATGGAAACCAGGAGAAAGTGCTACATGATTTGAATAAAGCATTGGATAATTACATTCGCTAGTGAATGAAGAAAACCAATAGAGTCAAAATCTCATGATAAAGGAGTGCTGATAGGCGGATGGAACAAGCTGTCGTCACGGAGAGAGAAGGACTACGCTCATTGAGCAACTTATGGAAACAGCATAGGGCGCTGATGATTGCGACACTCAGTCTAATTTTTATTATTTTGGCATGGCTTATGGGCAAGAACGATGCTTACCTGGCAGAAGTTATCTTTTTTGTACTCGCTTATGTCACTGGTGGCTACCAAAAGGCTTGGGAAGGCTTCACAAAGCTTTTTAAAGAGCGGGATTTAGATGTTGATTTACTCATGGTCATTGCCGCCGTGGGTGCAGCAAGCATCGGATATTGGATGGATGGCGCTATTCTTATCTTCATTTTTTCACTGAGTGGGGCTTTGGAAGAATATACAATGGAACGAACCAATCATGAGATTACATCGATTATGCAGCTGCGACCCGAGGAAGCCTTTGTTGTCCTTGAGGGTATCGAACGAAAAGTCAAGGTGGAGCAATTGGAGGTAGGCCAGATCGTTCTTGTCAGGCCTGGTGAGCGGATTCCAGCAGATGGGAGGATTGTCGAAGGCCAGTCTGCGGTTGATCAAGCATCGATTACCGGAGAGTCACTCCCTATTGATAAGGCGGTTGATGATGAGGTATTTGCGGGGACGATAAATGGTCAGGGCGCACTGAAAATCTCTGTGACCAAGCCGGCAGGAGAAACACTGCTATCGCGGATCATTCATCTGGTTCAAGAGGCCAAGAATGAAATGCCCCCAAGCCAGTTATTTGTTGAACGGTTTGAAGGTATTTATGCAAAAATTGTTGTGTTGTCTGCCTTACTGCTGATGACCATCCCGCCATTTCTGCTTGACTGGACGTGGGATAAAACGATCTATCGGGCGATGATTTTCCTCGTGGTGGCTTCACCTTGCGCACTGGTCTCCTCCATAATGCCGGCGATTCTCGCAGGTATATCCAACGCCGCTCGCAAGGGAGTCCTGTTTAAGGGAGGCATCCATTTGGAGCAGATCGGGAATGTGGCTGTCGTTGCTTTTGACAAGACCGGAACCCTTACGGAGGGAAAGCCAAAAGTGACCGATATCCACACATTTCAGGAATATTCGGAGAGCGCGTTGTTAATATTGGCCGCTTCCTTAGAGCATTTATCGGAGCATCCAATTGCTAAAGCAATTGTACATATAGCCAAGGATAAAGGCCTAGTGTTAGAGCCAGCAAGCGAATTACAAGCCGTTACAGGACTTGGCGTTCATGGATTGGTCAGTGGTGTGGATTGCCGAATTGGCAAGCGGGGTTTGTTAATTGGACTTCAGATGGAGCCGGAGCAAGTGCGGATTGCTAAAGAACTGGAGGCGGATGGGAAGACTGTGATCTTCGTGGAAGCAGGCGGGTTATTCATCGGAATTCTCGCTGTGCAGGATACGCTGCGCGCCAATGCCGAAGAGGCCGTAGCTGCCTTGAAGAAAATGAACAAGCGGGTTGTGATGTTGACAGGAGATAGCTTATCGACGGCCCAGGTTATTGGCAAGCAAGCCGGGGTCGATGAAGTGTACGCTGAATTGCTACCCGAACATAAGGTAGACATCATTAAGAAATTGACCGCAGAATACGGCAAAGTGGCCATGATTGGGGACGGAGTAAATGATGCTCCTGCCTTAGCTACCGCTTCTGTCGGAATTGCCATGGGTGCCGCAGGTACCGATGTTGCCTTGGAGACGGCCAATGTTGTATTAATGGCCGACGATATATCCAAGATCCCTTATGCAATATCGCTGGGACTCCGCACAAGCAGAGTGATCAAGCAAAATGTCTCCTTTGCTATTGCGGTGATAATCCTATTGGTTCTGACCAATTTCTTGGGCGGGATCAATCTGCCTTCAGGTGTTGTCGGACATGAAGGTAGTACATTGGTTGTCATCATCAGTGGGTTACGCTTGTTGCGTTGATTAGGTACTTCGTTTCATCACACATTCCTAGCTCAAGCAAGTAATAATTGGGCTTTGAAGGGGCTGTTCTAAAAG
>JAIMBU010000683.1 GCA_023511325.1 Gorillibacterium sp. | reverse complement strand
GGTTCGTATTCCTCCTGCTTGGCGGAGGTTTGTGCACCTGTCCTTACGTTTTCCGTGGCATTATCGTTTCTCACGCGGCTGTCCCTTTCCTGCTTTAGCGGCAATCTCCTGTATCGTAATCCCCCCTTCTATGAGCGCATTTGCGCTTTCAAAGCGGATTGTTTCGCCCGTTTTTGTGATCATTGCTCATCAACCTTTCCCATCGTCAAAATCGTTTTTAGTCTAGTCTTCAATGATTATAACTTCACTATAGTGCAGTTATAATCATTGTTCAATCCGAAAGTTTCAATTGCCGTTATAGGTATTATCTATAATTAGGAGATGTTCATGCATGAATTTCCGTTTGCTAGAGTATTTATAGACACACAGGAATGTTCATAGAATGGATGCTGTATAAGACTTTAGCGTGCTCAAACGATGGGAGGATTAGTTAATGAACATCCATGAGTATCAGGGCAAGGAAGTTCTAAGACAGTATGGCGTTAACGTTCCCAGAGGAAAAGTGGCATTCACGACTGAAGAAGCCGTCCAGGCTGCAGAAGATCTAGGCTCACTTGTTGTTGTCGTTAAGGCACAAATTCATGCAGGTGGTAGAGGTAAAGCGGGTGGAGTAAAAATTGCCAGATCACCGGAAGAGGTTGCTATATTTGCGGGCGAACTGTTAGACAGGGTTCTCGTTACCCACCAGACGGGTCCTGAAGGAAAGCAAATTAAGCGACTGCTGATTGAAGAAGGTTGTGACATCCAAAAAGAGTATTATATTGGCCTCGTTCTCGACCGTTCACTTGGGCGTGTCGTCATGATGGCCTCGGAGGAGGGCGGCACAGAGATCGAAGAAGTCGCTCAGTACAGCCCAGAGAAAATCTTCAAAGAAGTGATTGATCCAACGGTTGGGCTTTTGCCTTTTCAAGCGCGGCGGCTCGCTTGTGCAATTCGAATACCCACTGAGTTAGTGGCAAAGGCTGTGCATTTCATGCTTGCATTGTATAACGCTTACATGGACAAAGACTGCTCCATCGCTGAGATTAACCCACTTGTTGTGACGAGCTCTGGGGACATTATAGCACTAGATGCCAAATTGAATTTTGATCCAAACGCTTTGTCACGCCATAAGGATATTCAAGCTTTGCGTGATCTGGATGAAGAAGACGAGAAGGAAATTCGGGCCTCTAAATTCGATCTGGCTTATATCGCCCTTGATGGCAACATTGGCTGCATGGTTAATGGAGCCGGCTTGGCCATGGCGACGATGGATATTATCAAATATTATGGCGGAGAGCCGGCTAATTTCCTTGATGTAGGCGGCGGAGCAACGACAGAGAAGGTAACAGAGGCATTCAAGATTATTTTATCCGATGAGCAGGTGAAGGGGATTTTTGTCAATATTTTTGGTGGGATCATGCGCTGTGACATTATTGCGGAAGGCGTTGTTGCGGCGGCAAAGCAAGTCGAACTGACTTGTCCTCTCGTTGTCCGACTGGAGGGTACAAATGTTGGACTGGGGAAGAAAATTCTCAGCGAATCCGGCTTAGCAATTATTGTTGCTGATTCGATGGCTGATGGTGCTCGGAAGATTGTTCGCGAAGTAGGAATCGCTTAGCGGAATCGTCGTCGATAGCCCTCATTCTTCAGATAAACGAATAAGCCGATCAAAGGATGTGAATAGGATGAGCATTTTAGTCGGGGAAGGGACGTTAGTCATTACCCAGGGAATAACTGGTGCTACAGGATTATTTCATACAAAAGGTGCTTTGGAATATGGTACGAAAATGGTTGGCGGGGTGACTCCCGGTAAAGGGGGTACCACGGTCGAGTTCAATCTCGATCGTGGTGAGACGGTTAGTATCCCGGTTTTCAATTCTGTCTTAGAGGCTAAGGAAGCTACAGGTGCAGATGCAACGGTTATTTATGTGCCCCCTGCTTATGCGGCTGACTCGATCATGGAGGCTGTGGATGCCGAGCTTGATCTGATTATTTGCATCACAGAGGGGATTCCAGTGCTGGATATGGTCAAGGTCAAACGTTACATGGCAGGGAAACACTCAGTATTGATTGGGCCTAATTGTCCTGGGGTGATCACACCGGAGGCATGTAAGGTTGGCATTATGCCAGGTTATATCCATGCCAAAGGCCATATAGGGGTTGTCTCTCGTAGCGGTACCCTCACCTATGAAGCTGTTCACCAATTGACCACACAAGGGATCGGCCAATCAACGGCTGTGGGGATTGGTGGCGACCCGGTAAAGGGCTCAGAATTTATTGATATCTTACAGCGATTTAATGACGATTCCGATACCTACGCTGTTGTCCTTATTGGTGAAATTGGCGGAACGGCAGAGGAAGAAGCAGCAGCGTGGATTAAAGCCAATATGACAAAACCGGTTGTCGGATTTATCGGCGGTCAAACGGCTCCGCAAGGAAAGCGGATGGGTCATGCCGGTGCGATTATCTCGGGAGGCAAGGGTACGGCGGCGGAGAAAGTTGCGGCACTCAAGGCTGCGGGGATTCGCGTTGCACCCACCCCAGCGGAGATGGGTTCTACCCTCATTGAACTGCTTAAGGAAGTTGGTTTGTATGAGAAATGTGTCACTGCAATATTCCCTGTCTCATCGTAGAATAAAGCTAGCAACCATCCTATCAAGATCAAACATAAGCATTATGGAATAGGTAAGCAACCTTTCCTCGACCCATTTATTTGGGCGGGAAAGGTTTTTTTATTTTATAACGGGTACGAC
>JAIMBU010000682.1 GCA_023511325.1 Gorillibacterium sp. | reverse complement strand
AGCCGCAACCACGCGATTGCCACGGATGATGATTGCTCCGTCGTGCAGTGGTGCACCGGGATTGAAAATCGACAAGATGAGTTCTTCGCTTACAATCGCGCTCAGTCTGGTACCGGTGGCCACGATATCGTCCAGCTTGTTCTTGCGCTCAATTACGATTAACGCCCCGATGCGTCGCTCGGACATCCTACACGTCGCACGCACCACCGTGTTCGCAAGTTCCGATATATCGTCTTTGGGCAGTAGATCCAGGCCAGTGCCCCAATCCGCAACCCGGCCCATGTTTTCCAGCGTGTGTCTCAGCTCCGGATAAAACAGAATCACTATCGCAACGGGCAACAAAGGTAGGAACGAGCCGAGAAGGTAATTAATCGTGCGTAACTGCAGCCACTCAGTCAGGCGAACAAGCGCCAAGAATATGAGAAGCCCCCAGATGATTAGCCACGCTCTCGTGCGCTTCGAGAGCATGATCAGCCAGTAGATGGCCGCGGCCACGAGGAGAATGTCAATCACGGTGGCCAATATAGTGGTCCACCCGGCACTAGCAAGGTCCCTCTGCCAAGCTGATATAAAGCTCAATTTACCAATCCAACGGCCCGCGGGTTCTTGCAACCGCGCCCGGACGCTAGGCGCTGTTGCATACATTTAAAGTATAACATTGCGACCCACCTTGGTCAACTTTTCGCGTTGCCTCATCTAAAATCGTACCGAAACCGATTCGTTGCCTCATATAAGAATCGTACCGAAAGGTAAATGTGCCGATGCTGTTTCCAAGGAGGAGACGCATCGATGACCCAGCAGACCAAGAATGATCTCATAAGGCATTTTCGCAAGTCTTACCTAAGAGCAGGTAAAGCAGAGAAGAGTCGAATACTCGACACTATAGTCGCATCCACTGAATACTCTCGTAAGCACGCAATAGCACTTCTAAGAGGACCGAGTGGTTCGAAAAAGAAGGCCGTGCGTAAGCGTCCATCGCGTTACGCTCATCTCTACAACACCTTAAAGCAGGTGTGGGCCGCGTCCAACTTCCTCTGCGGAAAGAGGCTTAAGCCATTCCTGCCAACGCTCATAAAGAACCTCAAGCATCACAGAGAGATCAAACTCTCGAAAGATGATGAGGTTCTGCTTCTAAACATTAGTGCAGCCACCATAGACCGGCTCCTGCGGCCTGCAAGAAAAGAGCTGACGTTCAAAGGACGTGCAACTACAAAGCCCGGAACGCTTCTCAAACACCAGATCCCAATTCGCACTTTTGCCGACTGGAGTGAGGACGAGCCAGGCTTCCTGGAGGTAGATCTAGTCGCCCACTGCGGCGATTCAACTCGCGGCGAATACATCAACACCCTCAATATGACCGACGTGGCCACCGGCTGGACTGTCTCCACTGCCTTCATGGGCAGAAGCGAACGATTCTGCGTCACAGCAATAGATGAAGTGAGGCCGCTGTTGCCGTTTCCCATTCAGGGCATCGACTCCGACAACGGAGGCGAGTTCATCAACGCTCACCTCAAGCGCTACTGCGAACGACAACATATCACGTTCACCAGAGCCAGGCCTTATAAGAAGAATGACTCGGCTCATATTGAACAAAAGAACTGGGATGTCGTGCGCAAGATGATTGGCTACGGCAGGTTCGACACATATGAGCAACTAGACATACTCAAACGGATCGAAGGACTGCTGGCGTTTTATCAGAACTACTTCCAGCCCTCCCAGAAACTCATTTCAAAGACAAGAATCGGAGCCAAAGTGACGAAGAAATACGATACGGCGCAGACGCCCGTCCAGCGCCTCTTGGCTCGCAAAGATACTCCCAAACATATAAAGAAAAGGCTAAGGGAAACCTCTCGTCAGCTCAATCCGGTCTCGCTGCTCCGAGACATCACTCAACTCGTACAGGAGCTTTATGACACACTACCCAAGTGACATGTATCGGTGCCGCGCATGGTACGATTTTACGTGAGGCAATGATAAGAACTACGGTACGATTCTTAAGTGAGGCAATACGATCTACCCCCGCCCCAATTGCATTCTTTCCAAGCGAGCAATGCGGTCCGGAATAGGCGGGTGAGTGCTGAATAGAGTTACAATGCCCTGAGCCGAGAACGGGTTTACTATGAACATATGGGCTGTAGCAGGATTGGCATCCATCGGTATATGTTCTTTTCCCCGTTCCAATTTTGCAAGCGCACTCGCTAGTGCTAAAGGCTTGCCGCATATTTGTGCTCCGCTCTCATCTGCTCCGTATTCACGTTGGCGAGAGATGGCCAATTGTATGAGCATCGCGGCTATCGGAGCCACTATTATCGCTATGAGCATTACAAGCGGATTGCGGTCCTCATCGTCGCGACCTCCGAAGAAGAACGCAAATCGGCTGAGCATCATTATAGCTCCTGCTATGGTTGCAGCTATTGTAGCTATCAAGATGTCGCGGTTTTTGATGTGCGCAAGTTCATGCGCCAGCACGCCTTCCAATTCCTGTTCATCAAGAAGCCGCATTATGCCTTCTGTAACGGCCACGGCAGCATGGTCCGGATTACGACCCGTAGCGAATGCGTTGGGCTGGGCGGCTGGAATAATGTAGACCTTGGGCATTGGTATGCCCGCACTTATAGCGAGCCTTCTTACGATACCAAAGAGTTCTGGCGCTTGAGCTTCTGTGACCTCCTGGGCGCCGTACATCGAAAGGACTATTTTATCGCTGAACCAGTAAGCACCAAAGTTCATTAGTAT
>JAIMBU010000681.1 GCA_023511325.1 Gorillibacterium sp. | reverse complement strand
GGCTAATGTACTTGGTCAAGGTTGCTTTCGAGAAGCCGGTTTCAGACATAACGTCCTTCAAACTGGATGTAGAATGCTGCTGTAAATAAGACAAGCCCCTTCGTCAGATTCCAATTCAGCCCCCGGATCCGGTAGACCTCCTCCAGATCACCCTCACACATCATCCCCCATACATCTGGGCAATGAGGCAATTGGAAGGTAACCCCCTTGCCAATAACAGGAATATGCCGATAATCGGAGTACCCTGGGAATTCGACGAATAGGTTATCCCCCTTGGCAATGGTATTAGCTACCCCGGGATGAAGCTTGCCGGTTGCGGGGTCATTGAAGACCAGCTCCAGCTCCGTGTGATTTTTTACACTTACTATGCCATAGTTCGTCCTTACTCCATCCTTGAGATTATCGCCATGGGTGAAGGCCAAGTCCTCAAATCGGCTTCTGGAGAGAGCGGTGCCTGGGGCAATATGCTTACTTAGGATGGGCTTAGCCATGAAAATATAATTATCACCGGAGTCTGGATACACATGACCCGACTCCCGTTGGATTAAGTCACTCACGACATCATTCGGAACCCGTCCGCACAATACTCCACGGAACCTTCCACCCTCCATAAGCGGGAGCACATACATAAGAGTTACCGCATCGTGAAAAGCAGACGTGCTTGGTCCGATTTCTAAGGTAAGCGGATCGCTATAAGGCCCAAAAAGACATTTGTTACCGGATTTCGCAATTCCAAGCCCTAGCACAAGCTCTGAGTTAGTTGAGTATCTCCTCCCCAGATGAGGCGAATAGGTAGAGTGAATAACCTTCAGCTGTTCATCCAGGATGAAAACCTCCGAGAAATCCGTACCGTGGGACCGAGCTTCCTCCAGAAACGTAGGTATCCGCGCTTGGTTTGTGCTGTCGCTAGCAAAAAGTCCTGCTTCCCCTAATGGCACCACGAGTTTATCCAAATGTGACCAATATTCTTCTACCCACCGTTTTAATAACTCTTTGCGAGTTTCGGCGATTCCCTCAAAAATCTCTTCCACATCCGTTTTCAACCTTCGATTCAATCGATAAGACCACCATAGAGGCAACCCTGCTTTCCAACCTAACCAATCGAACATACACTCCACCCCCGCACATTAAACCCAACATGTCATGTTATAAATTATGACGCGAAATGTTTTTTCTATTTTACCGCTTTAATTCGACAGAATCAATGAGAAAATGTCGAAACAGTCATGGCTCTCTCATTGGTTAGGTTACAACAGTTGTAAGTAGTGTTATCCAGCAGAGAACACTGATAAACAGCATCATTTTAATGAAATAAACCCGCTCCATAAAACCATTACGGTTTCATGGAGCGGGTTTATTTTTATAAAGCCTTAATTTTTTCCATTCACACTTGTTGTTTCTACTCACCGCTGCCTGTGGATTCTGTCATTTGGCGATTTGGCTTGGCTATTTATCCGTTCATTACTGTTCCTGCATTCACACTTGTTTAAATTCGATCCAGTCGATCTGCAAGCCCGGTTTGACGAAATCCAATTTCAATTCATATAAGCCCGCTTCCAGTTCGATTTTCACCAGCTTCTGTCTGATCCAATTGCCCTGCGTCCCATTCGTTTGAATGGTCGTCAGTAATTGATCGTTCAAGCTGACATTGCAAGCGCTTTGGGCCAATTCCGGTTCCAAAGACATGATGTTAACAATAATCCGGTATTGACCAGCCTGATCTACCTTCATATAGGTCGATCCGGATGCGCTAGGTTTAACCTGTGCATTTAGGGATAGGGCTTGCGCTTGCTCCGGTGAAAGAGCTGGATTCGCCTTGAAGGTATCAACCGTTTCTTCAATCTCCTGCTTTCTAGAGAAGACGGGTGCCTGCATCAGGAACTCGCAAATATTTATGGCGCTGCGCTGAAGCTCCCCTCGGGTTAAGGAACCATTTTCTAGCGACTCCAGCGTATTGTCATCATACGCATTGATTTCCGCACCATAGTTGGTGACAACCATATAAAGATCGTTTTGGGAGCGAACCATCCAGTTCATATATTTCCGATCCGCAGAGCCTCCATCGACCACATCATTCATGATGGCCCACCAATCGGTCATCACGATGCCCTTAAAGCCCCATTCCCCGCGAAGAACCGTGGTGTTCAAATCATAATTGGAAGCCGCCCAATGTCCGTTGATCGGATTGTAGGAGGTCATGATCGAATTCGCACCGCCCTGCTTGACCGCGATTTCAAAGCCCTTCAGATAAATTTCTCGCAGGGCGCGTTCGGAAACAACCGCATCTACTTTACTGCGATGCTTTTCCTGATTGTTGCAGGCGAAATGCTTCAGCGTAGCGTTTGAACCACCCTTCATAATGCCGCGCGTGCAGGCTGCGGCAAATACCCCAGAAATCAGCGGATCCTCGGAAAAATACTCAAAGTTGCGCCCGTTGAGCGGACTGCGCCGGATATTCAAGCCTGGTCCCAGCAAGGCATCTACGTTGTTGCTGACTAATTCCTTGCCTTCCATAACGTAAAGCTCTTCGATCAGCTCCGTATTCCAGGTTGCCGCAAGCAAGGTTCCGATGGCAACCTGGGTCGCCTGCTGCCCGCTATCCATCCGAATTCCGGATGGTCCGTCTGCCGTACAAGCAACCGGAATTCCATAATTGAATAAGCTATCGCTTACCCCTCCGAAAGCCGAAGCCGTACCCGGTGTAACGAGCGGGCTGCACATGCCTTCTCCTCTAACG
>JAIMBU010000680.1 GCA_023511325.1 Gorillibacterium sp. | reverse complement strand
ACGCCGATGGTTCACGGCCGCGAGGAACCCCCGCGACGGCGAGAGGATCGGGAGCTCGTTCGTGGGATTAGTGAGCGAAGCATTACGTTGGTTAAGGATGAAGGACAACTGCCACTTCAGCGAGATGAACCCACTTTTGTCGTCTGGGCAGAGCCGCTGGAATCGACCGAGGTGGTGGAGATCATTGAGCAGGAAGAAACCTTGTGAATTGCATTATCTGCTTATATTCAGGATGTCCGTGAGTGGAAGATTGGGCTCTCACCAACAGCAGTCGAAATTCGCGCCATAATGGACGCGGCCGCTGAATACCGCCAGATTGTCATCGCCACGCATAATCCCCTGTCACGTTTGAGTGAAGGGCAGGTGCGCATCGTTCGGGAACTGGCTACTCGTGAGGATGCCAAAGTGGTGGTTGCTTCGACGCGCAACCCCTATGACCTAAATGATTATCCACAGGTGAAGACTTATCTATGTGCCTATGAGAATCGCCCTATGGCCATGGAGGCGCTGGCTAAGATATTGGTTGGCCTTATTCCAGCCGAGGGCAAGCTTCCTGTATCCTTGTCTGAGGAATATCCTCGCGCACGGTAGTGTTCCTTTCCCAATCTCTGATAAGATGATCCCTTTACGTACACTATGTTTAAAAAACAAAAAACAGCTAAGTTTCCAAAAGGAACTTAGCTGTTTTCTCGCGATTAAAAAATTTACTTTTGAGGTTAGGAGGGAGATGATTTCTCATTAGGAGGAGATAATTTCAAGCAGATCCTCATCAAAAGGCAGTGCATATACTTTAATTCGATTAATTCGTAAATTATCAAGCTCGGTGATTTCAAAATCAATACCGCCAAAGGCAACCCTGACGCCTACATAGGGTTTTTCAGCGAGTTGCTGATAGAACCAACCGGCAATCGTATCAACCTCGTCATCCTCGATATCGAGATTGAACAAATCATTTACTTTATCAAGCAAAAAGCGTCCATCAAGCGATGTGTAGCTATCGAAGATCTCGACCTCTGGTTTATCGTGCTCCAGTTCATCCTGGATATCTCCGACGATTTCCTCAAGGACGTCCTCCATACAGACGATACCTGCCGTTCCGCCATACTCATCGACAACTACGACCATATGAACTCTTTCCCGTTGCATAGCTCGGAGAACCTGACTGATTTCCATGGATTCAGGGATGTGGGGAACGGGACGGATAAAAGTGTCTATGCTAATTGTACTGATCTCTTGTGTAAGAGCTGCGTTATAAATATCGGATGCAATCACAATACCTCGGATATCGTCTTTGTCCTCCATCACCAGCGGATAGCGGGTATGGCGGGTTTTCATTACAATGTCCAGGTTTTCCTCAAAGGAAAGATCAGTATAAAGGCATTCTACCATAATCCGAGGAATCATAATTTCTCTGGCGATTCGTTCAGAGAATTCAAAGATATTCTCAACTAAGGTCAGCTCATCTTCGTCGATGTGACCACTTTTTTGACTTTCCTTCATCAGAATGCGGATTTCTTCTTCGGTATGACTAGCGTCATGCTCTCTAGCAGGTTCAATTCCAAACCAGCTCAGGAGGGTGTTGGCAGCTCCGTTCAATACCCAAATCAGCGGGTAAGCAAGCTTGTAGAACCACATAAGTGGTGTACTGAGCCATAAAGATGTAGCCTCTGAACGGAAAATTGCGATGGATTTCGGCGCTAATTCGCCGAGAACAATATGAAGGAAGGTAATAATGGCAAAAGCGATACCAAGAGAGGTCGGGTGGATCAAATACTCAGGTGCCTGTATGGCTAGCATAATCGGTCTAACAATCATATCTGCAATTGCCGGTTCTCCAACCCAACCAAGACCAAGCGATGCGAGTGTGATTCCCAATTGACAAGCCGATAGGTAGGCATCAAGCCGAGATGAAACATGCTGTGCCGTCTTTGCCCGAGCATTACCACTTGCAACCAATTCCGTAAGTCGACTGCCACGTACGCGCACGAGCGCAAATTCAGCTGCTACAAAAAAACCATTTAATAATACCAAAAGCAGAACCAAAACCAAATTCAATAAGATTGATAAACCATCTTCCAAATCTTCATCCTCCCCAAAACGGTTCGGATATTCACCTCCGGGATATTTGAGTTATTTGTGTTAGCGGATAGTAATATTCTATGCGTCAACTCTCCAACTCAATCACCCCCCTATGTTCATTATAATGACATCAAAAAAAAGAAACAACAGGGAACCGTCTTTCGTATATAAAGGAAGCCGTTATTTGTCACCTGAATCATTGATTATCTCTTTGCGTGGACTAGCACAAAAGGATAAAATAGGAGATGACAGAAGAGACAGAACAGGTACTTACATAAGGAAGTGGAGATGTTACATGCAGATTAAAGATTATTTTCAAAAAAAAGGCTTAAACCGTTTATTAATATTAGCGCTTCTTATACTCATTGTCATGGTCATTCGAGATATTCTCAATCTTGTATTGATCACGTTCATCATGGCCTTTCTCATGAATCGGATTCAAAGCGGGATCACCAACTTGATCGGCAGGTGGGTCAAAATAAAGCCACAGATTATCGTTATTTTCTTATATGCCTTGGTGATTGCCTTGATGACAGTCGGCATATCCAAATATTTGCCGGTTATTATCGGGGAGATCTCCCAGCTAATTAAGCAACTTGGCACCCTGAACATTAAGCCGCAAGGATCCGATAATGAAATGCTTAATGAATTGATTAATTA
>JAIMBU010000679.1 GCA_023511325.1 Gorillibacterium sp. | reverse complement strand
CTGTAATCCCAGCTACTCAGGAGGCTGAGGCAGGGGGATCCCTTGAGTCCTTGTGGTTTATAGTTCATCACAACACTGATCAGACGAAGTTCCCCACGAACCGCCGTTCCCGTAAAGCAGTAACCTGCGGCATCCGTACTTCCGGTTTTTAGACCGTCCATTCCCGGATAGGCGAATTGCTTTTGATAGTCGGTGTTCGCTTTACCTTCCAGCATCCAGTTCCAATTGGTCATTGGAAACTCGTCACTTTCACGCAGCTTCTTGGATGGTATCTTCGTGAATTCTAGAATACTTGGATCGTCTTTAATTAAGGTATAGCCGAGCTTGGCCACATCACGGGCAGTAATGAGGGTATCTCCCTCCAGTGGGTTGTTCTTAAATTCATCCTTCAGATCCTCACGAACCAATCCCGTTGCACTGGTAAAATGAGTCGTATCGGCAAGTCCAATTTTCTTCGCCGTCTCATTCATCAAACCGGCAAATGCAGCTTCACTGCTAGAAATAAATTCGGCCAGAGCTACACTCGCATCGTTAGAGGAATAAATAGAGAGTGCGTATAGCATATCCTTGACCGATAATTGCTCATTCTCGGCCAAAAGTCCACCGGAGCCACCGACGTTTGCTGCATAGCGACTGACGGGTACCATTTGATCCCAAGACAATTCGCCTTTTTTAATCTTTTCCATCACGATGTACTCTGTCATCATTTTGGCCATACTTGCAGGAGGAAGCGGAGTATCCGCATTATTCTCATAGAGCACCTGACCACTCTCAGCATCAATCAAGATGGCTGCTATCGCACTCACCTTTACCGAGGGAGCAGCGTATGCATTCGTATACGTTAGGGGAAGAAGAGGAACGACAAGGGATAATGACAACACCAAAGCTACTCTAACTCTAAATTTACGAAAACGTTTCACCATTCACACTCCTAAACTTTTTCTTATACTCATACCCTTTATTGTACCATAGCCCCTCACTCAAAAAAAGAAAAACCGGGATATAGTAGCCCGGTCATTACAGAATCTATGAAAAGACAAGTTTATCCCTTATCCACTCTTAGATTTCATCAGTAACGTTCAGCTTCAAGGCAAGCCAAAAGTCGTTTATCCTTGTACTCCATAAGCATCTTATTACAGAGAATAGTTTGGTGCCTCTTTGGTTATTTGAACATCATGAGGATGACTCTCTCTTAAGCCTGCGCCTGTAATGCGGATAAAGGAGGTATCTACACGTAGCTCCTCAAGGTTCTGCGTACCGCAATAACCCATGCCCTGAACTAGCCCGCCTACCAGTTGATGGACGGTGTCTTTAAGGGGGCCTTTAAAAGCGACACGACCTTCAATTCCTTCAGGTACGAGCTTGGTTTCATCCTCCTGAAAGTAGCGATCCTTACTGCCTTCCTTCATCGCTCCTAAAGAGCCCATCCCGCGGTAGACTTTAAATCTACGGCCTTGAAAAATCTCAGACTCTCCTGGACTTTCCTCTGTGCCTGCTAGCAAGCTACCGAGCATAACAGCGTCTGCTCCAGCAGCAATCGCCTTGGTGATATCTCCTGAATACTTAATACCACCGTCAGCGATAATCTGAACTCCATACTGTCGAGCAACTGTCGCACAGTCGTAGATTGCTGTAATCTGGGGAACACCAATACCAGCAATGATACGAGTGGTGCAGATCGATCCTGGCCCTATGCCAACCTTGATAACGGACGCCCCAGCTTCAATTAAGTCCCGTGTGCCTGCCGCTGTAGCTACATTGCCGGCAATAATCAGAAGCTTAGGATAGGCCTCTCTCAGTCCCTTAACTGTATTGAGGATGTTGATGTGATGACCATGCGCGGAATCGACGACAATAACATCTACGCCCGCTTTAACCAATGCTTCCGCGCGTTCCTCCCAGCCTTTCGATACACCAATGGCTGCACCGACGACAAGCCGTCCTTGACTATCCTTGGCGCTGTTAGGAAACTGGATAGCCTTCTCAATATCCTTTATGGTGATAAGACCCTTGAGCTCATTGTTCTCATCCACTAAGGGTAGCTTTTCGATTTTGTGCTTTTGTAGTAAAACCTCTGCTTCTTGAAGCGTTGTTCCCACAGGTGCTGTTACGAGGTTGTCTTTGGTCATGACTTCCTCAATCTTCATCGAATAATCATGAATAAAGCGTAGATCCCGATTGGTTAAAATCCCTGTTAGCTTATTGTTCGCATCTACAATGGGCACACCGGAAATCCGATACTTGCTCATCAGTTCCTCTGCGTGATAAACATGGTGTTCAGGTGTCAGTGAAAAAGGGTTCGTAATTACGCCGCTCTCTGAGCGCTTAACTCGGTCAACCTCCACCGCTTGTTGCACAACTGACATATTCTTATGAATGATCCCAATGCCACCCTCACGGGCCATAGCAATCGCCATAGCTGATTCCGTTACGGTATCCATTGCTGAGCTTAGAAGTGGAATGTTAAGCTTAAGCGTACCGCCAAGTACCGCTGAGACGTCGACTTGCTTAAGGCCAAAAACTTCCGAACGTCGCGGAACCAATAATACATCATCAAATGTTAAGCCTTCTTTGTCAAATTTGGTTTCCCACACTTATGGAAGCCTCCCCTTTTTTCCTTGTATAACCCTAACTATATAAATGCAAGTTTAACAAATGCTTAATTTTTATGTCAAGGAAGCATTTGTAACCTTTTTTAAAAAGGGCAACTTTCAGCAGGAAAACAGCTGTTACTCCCTCTTTT
>JAIMBU010000678.1 GCA_023511325.1 Gorillibacterium sp. | reverse complement strand
CTTGATCATCCAAGTTGCAGATACGCCCAGCCAGAAAAAGCCGAAAGCGCCAAAAGCAGTTGTTCCAAAGGTGTTATTTCTTTTTGAATCGTTGATGCAAGCAAACAGTTGAGCGAAAGCACCGAGGAAAATTGCCCAAGGCATAATACCCGGCGTTCCTGTTGTCCACTCTAATTTTTGGCTTGACGCGACCAAGGTCACCATCGCAAGCCCGAAAAGTCCAAGCGCTGAAGGGTCAGCAGCTACCAGACTTACAGTTTGCTTCTCTCTCTGTACAGCATTTTTTGCTTCGTTCACGACACATGCTCCTCCTAAAACTCATATAAACACACTTATACATTCTACAAAAAATGACAGCAAAAAAGATATAAAAATTTTTAGAAATTGGAAAGGTGGCTTTTTTACAATGAAGCATCCCGATAACTCAATCATTCGACCTGCCAAAGTGCAGGATATACCAACGATTGCTCAACTCTATCAGTCGTGCATGAAGTCGATGCAGGAGCAAGGAAGCGATCAATGGAATGAAACCTACCCGACAATAACGAACGCTACGGAAGATATTCTCGCAGGGACTCTTTTTGTTCTAGAAGAACAAGCTAGCGAAGAAAACGGTCAGATCCTAGGTGTTATCACCCTGGATGAACTCGATGTACCTGCTTACGGAGATATGATCTGGTCAGAGACCCATGGAAAACCACTTTTGCTCCATCGGCTTGCTGTCCATCCTCTGGCCCAGGGAAGAGGAATTGCCAAACGGCTGGTGCTGTTCGCTGAAGATCATGCACGTAAGCTTGGTTGTACTTGTATACGGTTTGACACATACAGCAGGAATCGTTCAGCGATTGGACTTTATTTAGGTCTTGGCTATAATCAAGTCGCGGGTGAAATTCATTTTCCTGGACGAGAGGACGCCTTTTTCTGTTATGAAAAGCTAGTTTACAAATGCTAGATATCTCGTTATAATAAGTGGGCAAGAAGCTAAAATATGACATTATCATTCGTATAGGGAGCACCTGACGATAATCGTGAACAACGATTATTTCAGGTGCTTTTTTCTTTTTCTAATAAAGGAGTGTGAACGAGTGCGTAAGGTTGTGGTTGGACTGATCGGGATACTGCTGATGGCAGCCTCGGTTTACGGATATGTACGCTTCATGAAACATCTGGATCGAGATCGGTTCACTATGCAGACCATCAAGCCAGCAAGAACATTGCAGAGCGGGGAAGTGATTGAACTCTCCATGCTGCGCAGGGTTACTATCGCTGCGGCTGCACATCAGCCAGATGCGTTGGTCGAGGTAGAGGAGCTAATTGGCAAGATTGTTGTGGTTCCTATCGGTAGAGAAGAGGAATTATCCAAGTGGAAGCTCACAGTACGACAGAGTGTTCCGCTTAAAGACCAACGCTATTACAGCTTTAAGACGGATTCAGTTGCTAATGTGAACAATATGATCCGGAAGGGTGACCGGGTTGACGTCTGGGTGGAATTAAAGGGTAGTGAGATGCTTATGGCAACTGGTGGAGAGAAGATCGCATCACTAAAGGTTATTGAAGGTCTACAGGTGTCTGGAGTGAAATCGGCTGAAGGCATTGAAGTGATCGACCGTACCAATCTGGAAACAGCGTTGGCTAGTGACGCAGAGCAATTTTCAGGTGCTAGAGGGAGGCCAAACGGAGTACCAGTACTCAATACTTACATCATGTTGGATCAAGTCTATCAGGCTTATGCAGCAGCGAGCGCCATCGGCACAATCCGTTTAGCGCTTCCCAATCTGACGGAAACTCAGGTACTAACTGCTCAGGTTACACCTGCTTTTGAACAATTGCTGAGTTCGGGAAGGCTGAACAATCATCCTAATGTTGAGCAAGACGATAACGTGGAGGAGCTATCAGCCCCGCTAGATAAGAGTGAAGCTCCTCATGAGCTCATTTTATCTGAAAGTAATCTCCAAGATACAAAAGATGGCTCCAGAGACGACTCGAAAGATGAATCTGATGATATTTCTAGAGATGATTCTCCAAATGAGGTGATGCGATGAAGGTATTATTGGGTTTTAGCGAGGCGGATTCGTGTATTCGGTTACTCGAAGCAGCGGCGGAACCGATCAGCGTGCAGGTTGCTACTACCCGGGAGCAACTGCTGTTTAGAATGGAGGATGACTTTGACATAGTAGCCATCGATACAACCCTTTTTGCCGATGCCTACCCATGGGATATGATTCTTGAAATTAGCAAGCGGCAAGCACAGAAACAGAAGCAGTCGGATATTATTATCATTCCGAACGATGTTGTCTATGATTCCTTGATGCTTGAGCTATTGACACGTCTTGCATTGGAGGCTGGATTTCGTGTCACCCCGCTAGCGGCTAGTGAGGATGAACGTGCATTGCGCTTAGCTGATGCACTCTATGGATCCAGTGACTTAGGTAGTGATAAAGGGGAACGGCTAGCAGGAAAGGTGATTGCTTGTTGGTCGGCGGGAAGCAGAGATGGAGCCACGACCATAGCCCTTAATACAGCCTTAGCTTTGGCAACGCACACAACTCTCCGGATTGGTTTTCTCGATCTGAACCTGAAGAGTCCTGCCATACGTTCCAACTTAAATTTAATCGATCAAGAGAAATCAAATGTTAGGATCAGACCTAGATTACGGACTCAGGCCCTGACACCAAGCGAGCTAGTCCAAGCCTGTTTAACTTATCGTAAGCTGAAGCGATTCCACGTCTTACCCGGTACAGCTC
>JAIMBU010000068.1 GCA_023511325.1 Gorillibacterium sp. | reverse complement strand
ATAACCAATTTGCTGTTGTTATGGAGGCAACTCCTATCGAAGGTTTGCAAGGAAAAACCGCGGTTCTTATTGAGAACCCATTGGCAAACTCAAGTGAGACATTTTCACGGGATACTCTTGATTTTCAGCAATCTGGTTCGCTGTTGTCCTTAAGCTATAAAACCCGTACAGAGAAACTGGCAGCTATAAGCTTCAGCAACAGGCTACTGGTGGTAAGTGATCCGCTATTTGACCAGCTTAAGACAGCTGAAACCGCCAGAGGAAATAGAATAAGTCGAATGACCCTCTACGTTAATCCAGAATCACAGGGACAGCCTGGCAAAAGTGATGCGGAAACGATTGTCGGTTTCGAGCTGAATGAATGGAATAAACAGCAGATGAAGCAAGTGGAGCACGTTGGGTTTGTCCAATCCCGAGCGCAAACCTATTACAGTACGCAGCAAGGCTTCGCGCTGATTAGCTTTATCGGTGTCTTTATCGCTTTGATCTTCTCGATCTCCTCGGCGAGTTTCCTCTACTTTAAGCTGCATACTGAGCTTGCCGCTGATCAGGTCACTTATCGCTCGTTGTCGAAGATTGGTCTCAGCAGTAAAGAGATGAATGTCTCGGCTACGCTGCAGATTGCGGTGTTGTTCTTCATTCCCATCGTGGTCGCTACCCTTCAATCGCTAGTGGTGCTTGAACCCATTCTGACTCTCATCCAAATTAATAAATTGGGGCCTGTACTTATGGCTTCGGGAGCCTTTCTTGCTGCACAAACGGTATATTTTCTCATCGCCAGAGCGCGTTATATTAAATCCTTAAGCAGCATCATGGTGTAAGTTTACACTGTGATTTGCTAGTTGCAGCTAAACGATAAACAGAGTGCCATTCATATCGATAATCAAGCAAAAAATCTTGCACAATGTGCAGGATTCTTTGTGCGTAAAGCGTTGGACTACCCTCTCTAATTCGTTCGCTCTCCAAGCTTCAAGATACTGCATTGGACTCATCTTGTGCAGGCAGCCATGGAAGCGTCGTTGGTTGTAAAACACAATGTATCGGTCAACGGCTGCATACGCTTCTTCAAACGTTTCAAAGTACATCTTGGTGTACACATCTCATTTAAGAATGCTATGAAATGACTCAATATAGGCATTCATATTGGGTGTCTTGGGCGGTATTCGTTCATGCTCAAGAGGACAGATTTCGTCCGCACACATGTCTCGAGCGTTTCCGATGATTGTGGCCGTGAATGCTATGGAATAGTAAAAACCTGCAAAAGTGCAGCCATTTCGGTCCGTTTGGCCGTGGAATAGAAAAAACCTGTAAAAGTGCAGGAATTTCAGCTTAGATGAGTCGTGACGACGCAGGGAGGGCAAAATAACTGCACTTTTGCAGCAATAGGGTAAGATCATACTTCCTCGCTATAAAAAGATGTACAATTGCAGGCTTTTTTCTTCCTGTCTCTGTAGTCCGCTTTCACCCATGCGCTTTTGCGATAAGTAGCCTAATTTTACAAATTGTTTTTTTCAATCTAAACGGCAAGGACTGATTTTGTAGTTGAGCCAATAATGCTAAAGGAATTTAACAACGGCTCAGCGGTATCTATATAGCGTCAAAAAGAATAGGGTGCTGGCTGTTAAGCTAGCACCCTATTCTTTCTCATCATATATACCTTAAGTTGAGCAAGTAAGTTAAGTGAGTCAATGGCCTTAAATAAGTTAATGGTCTTAAGCAAGGTAAGCAACTTAATGGCCTTAATCACCTTAATCGCCCTAAGCACTGATAAAATCAGCGATATTCACCTTCGTGGCGGTTCGCGCACTTTCAAGGGCGGCAAATACCATCGCCATGCTGAAGCGGTTGTCTTTGCAGTCGGTTTCAGCTAGGCGTTGCTCCTCAAGGGCAGCAAACATCTCGTCGAGGCAGCCGTGATGGAAGGTATTGACCAGCTCAAGTGTTTCCCCTTCCACTCGTGTATAGTCACATGTAAATTTCCCTGTCTGGTCACCTGCTGCTATTACCTCAGCATAAGGAAAACTGTGCCCATCCCATAGGGCTGTACCACGTTCACCCGTGATGCGCCAATCCCCTTCCCATGAGGTGGGGACACCTTCAGCACACCAAGAACCACGGTAACAGAAGATTGAGCCATCCGACATCTCAAAGATACAGATCGCCGCCGCATTCCCGGCATACCAAGAGCCAGCGGGGGAGAACTCCTGGCAGTAGACCGATACGGGATCGGCCTTCAAGATCATCCTCGCCTGATCAAAGGTATGGATCGCCATATCAAGCAGCAGGGGGCTGTCCATCAGATCGCGGAACCCACCAAAATGTGGCCCGAGGAAGAAATCGGCGCCGACATAGCCGGGCTTGCCGATCGTTCCGGTCTCAATCAGCTTGCGTAGCGAGCGTATCCGAGGATCGAAGCGGCGGTTCTGCATAACGGAATGCGTTCGTCCCGTGAGCTCCGATATCCGCACGATGTCATTGCATTCCTCCATTGTCTGCGCGAGTGGCTTCTCACCGAACACATCACATCCAGTCTGCATGGCCGTTGTGCTGATCGCATGATGGCTAGCTGGGATCGTAATATCAAAGATGAGATTTGCCTCCGTCTGCTGAAGGGCTTCCGCAATATCTGTACAAGTCAGACAAGTCAATTCATACTTTTGTGCCATGGCTTGGGCAGCATTCAGTTGAATATCAACCAATGCAACAATCTCGGTATCAGGGTGCTTCCTGGCATAATCGATCCACGTGTGGGCCATACTGCCGCAACCGACAACAGCAACCTTGTATTTGATGGTCATTAAGGCTCCTACCTTTCTTCTAAATTTATCAGAATCAATTAAATAGGGATCGAGTTGGTTTTTGACTCTAGCTAGCAAGGATAAAGGCATGGCGCCTAAGAATGCCATGCCTTTATCCTTGTCAATATTAGCTAGGGTTTGGAATGAATTGACTGCCGCGACAGCGTTTTAAGTAATTGAGGGCATGGACCTGTCCGGTCATTTCCAATTCGTCCTTATAGACCGGATCGTGAAAGCCTTCGATATCAATGGTACCCTTATAGCCGGCCTGGCGTAGAATCGTGATGATATCCGTCCAGTTGGTGTCGCCGAATCCCGGTGTACGGTGCCAGACAAAAGGCTTAGGTCCGTTAATTCCGTACTCCTTGACAATATCCCAGGCGATGGTTGCGTCTTTGCCATGCACATGAAAAATTTTGTCGGTCCATTTGCGCAATTGTGGAATTGGATCAATCAGACTGACCATTTGATGGCAGGGCTCCCACTCTAGTCCAATGTTATCTGCGGGCAGAGCGTTAAACATCATCTCCCACGCAGTCGGGTTATGCGCAATGTTATAATCGCCGGTTTCCCAGGTGCCGCCCATAGCGCAGTTCTCAAAGGCAATACGCACACCTAACGCATCTGCCCGTTTGGATAACTCACCGAATACCTCGGCGTATTTACTCATGGATGCAGCAATGGACTCCCCAACGAGGCGTCCGGTAAAACCAGATACCAGATCCGTACCGAAGAGATGGGCGGTATCGATTACACGTTTCCAGCTAGCCAGTGTGTCTGCATGATCACCAGTGCCTGTTAGCGCATTGCCGAATATCCCAACGCTTGAAATCACAAAATCATGCTCGTCTGCCAGCGCTCTTACTCTTTTCGCTGTTTCAACAAGATCAGTTGCGCCAGTGGTCTGCCAAAAGGTCAGGTTAAACGACTCAAAGCCGTGACCTACAATCTGGGGAATTACCCGTACGGCATCTCCGCCACCGACCAATGTTCCAATACGTATTTCGTGACTCATTCTAGGATCACTCCAATTTTTTAGTTAAATGATGGAACAACCTCAGTATAGCTCTGACTTCTTGCCGAATCTCTGCTAATATTGGGGAGTACTAGTCCAATCTTGGGGAGTTGTATGAATCTTGACTTATCCAAAGGAACTGCAGGAATTTACGCGGATTGATGAGAAAACCTATCCGTTTTCTATATTTTTTCATAAACATGCAAACGCGATTATCAATCAAAATATTCTTTTTCTGCATTGGCATGAGCATTTTGAGATTATTATCATGCAGCAAGGGACAGCTATTTTTCATATCAATAGTCAACCCTATGAGGTTGGACCAGGGGACATTCTATTTGTTCCGGCAGGAGGTCTTCATGTGGGATATAGCACATGTAACGGAGAAGTTCGTCATGTCGCGATCGTCTTCAATGGCTCGCTTTTTAACGATTGGGCACAGGATCCGGCACATGCTAAGGTCGTGGCTCCCTTTTTAGAGGGACAATATCATTTTCCGGTGTGGCCTGCTCAGCATGATCCTGCTTGCGTGGCTTATTATTCACTGATTGATCAAGCGATAGAAGAGTATCACGCCAAACGTCCTGCCTATCAACTCGTAATCAAAATGCATCTCTATCTACTGTTCACGCTTCTTGCTCGCACGTTTCTCCCACAGAACGAAGCGCATCGTTCTGCAGAACGATATTCCTTTAATCGCGAGCGATTTAAGCCATTCCTTCAGCACTTGGAGACGCACTATGCCGACAAGCTAACCGTTGAAGCGGCGGCGAAGTATATGAACCTTAACCCTTACCATTTCTGCAAAATGTTCAAACGGCTCACTGGGCGCACCTTCATTGAATATGTCAACGTATGCCGAACGAATGAGGCTGAGCGACTGCTTGGAATAGGTGATCTCACCATTACAGAGGTAGCTTCGCGGGTGGGTTGTGATAATCCGAATTATTTTACAAAGCTGTTCAAGCAATACAAAGGGATTACTCCCTCGCAAATGAGAAAATAATGCCGCCACCAGTCGGTTTGATCTAAATAAAGATGTGTATTGGAGCGGACACCTAGAACTTACACAAAAGGAGCTGGAATCATGACAGAATATTACACGATGATGAAAACGGTCTTCACCCATGAGGATATTGCAGCGATTCAACTTTTGGAGGAGCAATGCAGGCAATATGAACAGATTCAGTTAAGAGTGGGCATTGAACATCTGGCGAGTGGGTCAGGTGATCATGCGATTCTCTGTTATCATTACAAGCATTTAGTCGGGGTCCTTACTTGGTATTCTGTAGACAATCGCAAAGCAACGATCAATGGAATGGTGCACGCGGATTATCGTCGCCAAGGGCTTTTTCACCGTATGCTTGAGCTTGCTAAAACCGAGATGGAACGGCTTGGCATCGATACTTTCAACTACCGGGTTGTCTCAGGCTCTCAATCCGGGCTGGGTTTCATTCAGCATCTGGACGGGAAATGCAGTAAATCGGAATATTCGCTGATTCTCACTAGCTTCGAGGCAGCGGAGCTACGGCAGTCCGCCTTATCCCTGCACCTGATGGAATCAGCTGATTTAGCTTTTGCTGTAAAATGTTCCTCGCTTGCTTTTGGCGATACGGAAGATTGGACCCGTGAATATTTTGCCCAAACAGATAAGCCCAATCGTGCCACTTACGTCGCTACACTGGACAATTCGCCGCTTGGATTGATCCGAGTTCTTCGCTCAGACTTGATCTTTGCGGTCATCCACGATTTCTGTGTGTTGCCTACTTATCAAAGGCAAGGTTATGGACGGGCGATCCTCAGCGAAACGGTGAAACTTTTACTTGCGGAAGGTTACACCCAGATTCACTTGAATGTTGTGACGGATAATGAGCAGGCGTTGCAGCTCTACCACGAGGTTGGTTTTGAGATTACCTCTGAATTTAGTGATTATGTCGGTTGAAGAGTGCTGGATAAGCAGGGGTTCTTAAGCGGATGAACGTAAGCTACCGGCCGCTTCTGGCTACCTGAGCCAAATAGCGCTACAGAACAGTGCTATTTGGCCCCGAGTGGCTCGCCCGTCGAATTTAGCACTATAAAACAGTGCTAAATCCACTGAAAGGATCGGCATGTGACAGCCTGATCCGAATAGCACTATAGGACAGTGCTATTTGCCCTCAAGTGACCCGCCTGCCGAATTTAGCACTATAAAACAGCACTAAATCTACCGGAGGCAACCGCTTCAGGCCATGTTAAAACATTTAGCGCGTTTCGCTGTTAATGGACGACCTCTTTAGACGCACACATTTATCCTTGTGTCGTAATCTTGCTGTCTTATTCTGGCGTACTGCTAAAAGCAGAGTGAATGGTCTATACTTGCCCTATGAGCTGAGCTCATGAACAGTAAATCACAACCCTAAGGTGAGGTGATCAGAGTGGACGAAGCTTTGTTTGAACGCGTTTATCAGACGGTTGCCAACCGGGAGTCAACCTATGATGGGGTTTATTATACAGGTGTGCGAACGACACATATTGTCTGTCGACCTTCTTGCCGAGCAAGGACACCCAAAGCCAGCAATGTAACGTTCTATCCAACACTTGCTGAGGCAATTGAGGCAGGTTTCCGCCCATGCAAGCGCTGCAAGCCAGAAGCGGGCGGCAAGCTTGGGCCTGATGCGGTTATGGCTGCCCAGGTGGATGCGATAATCGAAGCACAATATGCTCAGAAGCTTACTCTACAAGTCTTGGCGGAGTCACTTGCAATCAGTCCCTTTCACTTGCAACGGACTTATAAACAGATTAAGAGCTATTCTCCCGCAACGAAGCTAGAAAGTGTTCGACTGACCAAGGCGCAAGCGAAGCTTGTAAAATCGACTATGGGTATCGCCGAGATTGGAAAAGCTGTAGGCTTTCGCAGTTCCTCCCATTTTACCGCTTGGTTTTCTGGTAAAACTGGCCTCTCCCCAGCAGAATATCGTAGTCATAATAGACTTGGTGCCTGTCAAAAGACAGAAGAGGCTAATAGTGAACAAGAAGAAACACTAACTGAGCAAGAAGGAGCACCGACTAAGCAAGCAGGCACACTAACTGAGCAAAAGAAGCACTAACTGAGCAAAAGAAGCACTAACCGAGCAAGCGGGAGCTATGCCCGAGAAAGAAGGCGATTCACTTGAGTAAAACAACCATCTATCGTCATACCTTGCGCTTGGCCAATCGCTCGTGGACACTGATGGCCAGTGAGTTAGGAGTATGTCGCTTGGCTTTTGAGCATGACAAGGTTGAATCAGCGGCCTTGTGGCTCAATCGCTATGCTCCTCAGCATGAACTCGTCGATGACCGTGGGGTCTTTGTCGAGTTTGGTGCGATTGAGTTATTAGAGAATTACTTTGCGGGAGAGCCCGTTAGCTTTGATAAACTACCTTTGGATATATGGGGAACACCTTTTCAGCAAGTCGTTTGGATGGGGTTGGCTCGTATTCCCTATGGACAGATTTGGACCTATAAGCAGCTTGCTGAAGCAATTAACAAACCGTTAGCTATGCGAGCCGTTGGCACCGCTAATGGACAGAATCCGCTGCCGATTATTCTACCTTGCCACCGAGTCGTAGGAACAAATGGCACGTTGACGGGTTACAGAGGAGGGCTTGTGTTAAAACAAGAACTACTCGAACTGGAGGGGATTAGTCATGTGGCAGCAACCGGGCATGAACGGTTTCACTTTTGACGCTGATAGTGGAGACACTGAGGTTGATATAGCTGAGGATGCAGACACTGTGGGTGATGACACTATGCCCGATAATGTAACGATTCATTTCTGGCTGCCCTTGCCAGCGATCTTCGATTTTCAGGCCTGCTTGACCTATATGTCTCGTTCCCCGTTCGAATGCTTGTATAAGTTAGAAGCGGATGGCATCAACCGCTTGGTACCAATTGGTGGTGAGATTCACTTGATCAGGTTAACTTGTCCTACGGAGCGAATGATGCGGGTTGAATTGCTGTATGGTGAGCCCTTCTCCCCAGAGGATCAGGACGAGCTTGCCTGCTATGTTCGCGACTGGTTTGATTTGGAGCGTAACCTGGAGCCATTCTACCAGCTGGCAAGTGCGGACCCGCTTTTAAGCCCGTTAATCAAAAGCTTTTATGGACTTCGTCTCGTGGGTATTCCAGATCTGTTCGAAGCCTTGTGCTGGGCGATTGTGGGACAGCAAGTAAACCTGACGTTTGCCTATAAGCTCAAACAGCGATTGACGGAGGTGTACGGCGACGCACTGGAATGGGAGGGTAACACATATCGCTCCTTTCCGGCGCCGGAGCGCTTTCAGGAAGTAACCCTTGAACAACTTTGCAGTCTGCAATTAACCAAGAATAAAGCCCAAACCATACTGGAGGTCGCCAGACTCATTGCTAGTGGTCAGCTTAGCCGTGATCAACTGCTTGCGCTTAAACCGGAAGCCGCCGAGCATAAGCTAACGGCCATCCGTGGAATCGGCCCATGGACCGCGCATTATGTACGGATGCGTTGTTTACGTGACCAGACGGCTTTCCTGATTGGGGATGTGGGGCTGCACAATGCCATTAAGCATGTAGCGGCACTTGAGCGAAAGCCAACTGTTGGTGAATTGCAGACACTGTTTGCCAATTGGCGGGGCTGGGAGGCGTACGCTACCTTTTATTTGTGGAGGGTACTGTATTAATCGTGAAGCGGATGTCTTCACTGGTGAACTATCCTGCACTCAATATAAAGGATGAGTCGGGGTTGCTCTTTACCGCTTTCGGTCCGATTGCTACACAATAATCTGATAATCTCCTGATGGTGCATCCGTTTTAACGCTGGAACAGGACAATACGTAGATGAGCATCAGATTGGACAACTCACTCGATCCGTTGACAGCGACAAGGAAATTAGGATATGATTAATCTATTAGTTGGTGAAACAATTTCATAACAGACCCGTAAAGGGGAGTAGCTGTACAATAACGCCGTCATTACGAGATTCGTCTCCGGTTTTATTGGCACATCCCGTGTTAGCGAGACCTTTACCGTGAATGTATTGCCTTTTTATTCTGAGGCCATACCTTCACGGTAAAGGTCTTTTCTGTTATCACCACACTACAAATAGGGGGAATGAGCATTGGATACTGGAATATTA
>JAIMBU010000677.1 GCA_023511325.1 Gorillibacterium sp. | reverse complement strand
CTTCTACAGTTACTTATAGAATCGGTTGGTCATTTCCCGCTATAAAAGGATTTTATAGATCCAGCAGGGTCTTTACAACAATCTGAAAGCTTGGGATTAATCGCCAAGCTTCTTTTTGATTTTAAGGGCTTTTTTATACCCATTGTCAAGAACATGTGTTCTGATTTATAATTAGAGCACAGGGAGGTCCTCGGATGGACGTTTTAGATAAGTTAACCATTTTAACCGATTCGGCTAAATACGATGTCGCATGTACCTCTAGTGGCGTAGATCGGAAGGGATCAGCAGGTCAGATTGGGAACGCAGCAAGCATGGGGATCTGTCATAGCTTCTCGTCAGACGGTCGGTGCATCTCTCTCTTGAAGGTACTGATGACAAATTATTGTGTTTTTGATTGTAAATATTGTGTGAATCGCAAATCTAACGATACGAAGCGAACGGCATTCACGCCTCGAGAGCTGGCGGAATTAACGATCAATTTCTATCGACGCAACTATATTGAAGGTTTGTTTCTCAGCTCTGGCGTCATCCGGAGTCCTGATCATACGATGGAACAGATGATTCAGGCGCTGACAATTCTGCGCAATGAATATCACTTTGGTGGCTATATTCATGTTAAAGCGATTCCTGGCGCTGACAGTGCTCTGATCACGCAACTTGGGCTACTTGCTGACCGGATGAGTGTAAATATCGAGCTGCCCTCCCAAGAGAGTCTCCAGTTGCTGGCACCTGATAAGACCAAGGAATCGATCCTGCGACCAATGGCACTGATGAAGGAGAAGATTGCGGAGAACAGCACCGATCTTGTTGCTTATCGCCATGCTCCCAGGTTTGTACCCGGGGGACAAAGTACGCAGCTGATCGTTGGGGCAACTCCCGATACGGACTTTAAAATTCTTTCATTAACCGAAGGCTTGTACAGAAAATACAGCCTGAAACGAGTTTTTTTCTCTGCGTATACCCCAGTGATGGAGCATTCTCTTCTGCCCTCAACAGATACCAAACCTCCGCTGCTCAGGGAGCATCGGCTTTATCAAGCAGATTGGCTTCTGCGGTTTTATGGCTTTCAAGCGAAGGAGCTACTGGATGAGCAGAACCAGAATTTCAACCCTCTGATCGACCCTAAATGCAATTGGGCCATTCATCACATGGAGCTATTTCCACTTGAAGTCAATAAGGCCCCCTATGAAATGCTGCTGCGTGTTCCAGGGATTGGGGTAAAAAGTGCCCAGCGTATCTTGAAGGCGAGAAGGAGCAGCACACTAGATTTCACAGGTCTTAAGAAGCTGGGTGTCGTGCTTAAACGTGCCCAATACTTCATTACTTGTCGTGATAAGGGACTAGCGGGGCTGCGGGTTAATCAGGACTCCCTCCTGCGGGCATTAATATCTGAGAATGGGGTGCGTAAGCTTCCCCAGCAGAATAATGTTGAGCAGCTTTCGTTTTTTGATGACCCGGCCATTTCGCGAGAGGAAGTGGTTCAATGTCTTACCGGACAGATCTAGCTTACCGTTACGACGGTAGCTTTGAGGGACTGCTGTGCTGTGTTTTTGAGAGCTACGCGCATAAGGAAATGCCCATTGACATCCTTACAGAGGAAACCATTGAAACCATATTGTTTGAAACCAAGTGGATCGTAACCAACGAGGGTAAAGCCGAACGTGTGTTTAAGGGAATTGCCGAGAAGATATCTAAGGAAGCACAGCAGCTAGTGAGGCATGGATTTCTAACCATTCATCCGCAAAAGGAGCTGTTAATCCTTCAATTCATCCAACTTGGTTTTAAATATGGCAAGTCAGTCATGGACCGATTGACCGATGATACGGTGGATGCCCTACTGAAAGCTGTTCGTGGCCTAACCTCTGAAAGCCATAAGCTGCTGGGCTTTGTCCGTTTTTCAGTCTACGATCAGGTCATGGCTGCAGTGATTGAACCAAAGAATGAGGTACTGCCGCTGCTGGAACCCCATTTTTGTGATCGTTATCCAGATGAAACCTTCTTAATCTATGATCAGACTCATGGCCGCGCGTTGGTACATCGTCCTGGACAATCCGTGATTATTCCACTAGATGAGCTTACCTTGCCTGAGACAGACAATATAGAATTGACATATCGCCGTTTATGGAAACAGTTTTATGACACAATTGCCATTAAGGAACGATACAATCCTCGCGGACAGATGTCTCATATGCCCAAGAGATATTGGCAGCATTTGACGGAATTGACTGAAGTGCCTGAGCCTTTGCGAACGATTACTAACGCTAATATACCTATATCCATTGATGTATCTACTCACAAGACCAAGTGAGCCTCGTGTCGATTTTTGTTGAGTGCAAGGAAGATATAGGGTATATTAAAAAAATCGTAGCATGCGAAGGAGAAATGTACAGGGATGAAACCAATCACGGAAATAGCAGCTCAGCTAGAGATTGTAGCGGATGAGTTGGAGCTTTATGGAAAGTTTAAAGCCAAGATATCAGCGGATGTATGGGAGCGAGTGCAATATAAACCGGATGGCAAGCTCATTCTGGTTACGGCGATGAACCCTACTCCGGCCGGTGAAGGAAAGACATTGACGACGATTGGTCTAACACAAGGCCTGACTTTTATTGGTCAGAAGGCGATTGCTGCTCTAAGGGAACCTTCCTTAGGTCCATGCATGGGCATGAAAGGCGGGGCAACCGGGAGTGGTATGTCACAGATTGTTCCCTCAGAGGATATCAATCTTCATTTTACAGGTGACATGCA
>JAIMBU010000676.1 GCA_023511325.1 Gorillibacterium sp. | reverse complement strand
CTCTTGGTTATACGTGAAATAAATCATTAAAATACTTGGACAACCTCGATGATGCCTTCCACTTCTTCCACGAGCGCGCGCTCGATGCCGGCTTTCAGTGTAATCGTGGAGCTAGGGCAGCTACCGCATGCGCCTTGCAGACGTAATTGAACGATTCCGTCTTCGATCCCGACCAACTCAACGTCACCGCCATCACGTTGTAAAAACGGACGTAGCTTGTCGAGCACTTCCAGTACTTGATCGTATTGGGTGCTTTGTGTTTGTTCAGTCATTGGTATCAACTCCTTTCTTTCGTTTCTTTATTATATTACAATTATGAAAAAATTCAAATAAGCAGGAAGTGATTTTGTGCGACCGATCATTGAATTTTGTGCAAGCAATATGCATAACGGCACCGATATCGTGCTGAAACAGCTTGAGATAAATTCTGCATACGACGTTATTGAGTATGGTTGTCTCGGTAACTGTGGACAATGTTTCGCCGAGCCCTATGCTCTGGTGAATGGAGAACTTGTGCCAGGGGACAGCGCAAATGAGCTGTACGCCGCCATTCTGAGCAAGATTGCTGAGCTTGAAGCATTGGATCAGCTATTTGCAGATTGTGAATAGATTTGAGCATGAGGCTCCTTAGGCGGATACCAATCTTGAGCACTCGGAGGAAAAGATGTATAATTACTATCAGTTAATAATATTTATCAAAGCAAGGAGGAGATTTTATGATCCAATTATCCCAACCAGCCATTGTGAAGATCAAGGGAATGGTGGAAGGTGAAAATAATCCACGTTTGTTCCTTCGCATTGGAGTGAATGAAGGTGGCTGCAGTGGTTTTTCTTACGCGATGGGATTAGATGATGAGCAGCAGGAGAGTGATCACTCACTGGATTTCTCCGGGCTGAAGGTCGTTGTGACTGAGGCAGATCTTAAATATTTAGATGGTCTTCAGATCGATTACAAGGATTCAGGCATGGGCGGTGGCTTTACGCTAGATAATCCCAATGCTACGGCTACCTGTGGGTGTGGTAACTCGTTCCGTACTCGCGAGGATTCTGGTGTGGCACAAGCATGTGATTAAGCAGTTGGCCAGCCCATTCGTGCAATTGGGATATGTAAAGCTGAATCACGCCACTCTTGCGGAGATTTCCGGAGGAGTGGCGTGACTGCATGAAGTCGACCTAAATTGTATCCGTAGCTTTTTTCCTGATCTCCATGTATAATTTTTTAAGGTGAAATTACATCCCTGCTTAGTCATTGAATATCCGGTAAGGATAGATGAAGGGATGAGCGCCAATCGAGGTTTGCTATTGGAATCATCCCCTTATTTTTTATTGGACTTAGCAAGGAGGACAAGCGTTGCGTGAGCTTTCGGACAAGCTGTTTTTGATTTCTATGCTCTTACTGATCTTTTCTTTTCTCGCTGCCGGGTTTGGTGTTCCAGCTACGCTAATGCGGAGGAAGCAGGATGATGGAGAAGGGCTAAATATGCATAAGCGCCATGAGAAGAAATTTAATAAGCAGGATTCAGCCATGAAGAATATTATCCGCTCCAAGGTGTTCTGGATTTCAGTGATTGGAATGGGAATATCCGTTATCCTAAGTTATATGTAGACGAACTTATATGTTCTGAAATCAAAAAAGCAACTGTCACCGAATCGAGTTCGGGCCAGTTGCTTTTTTAATTCTAGAGCTGCTTCGTTTTTGATTACTTTAGATTGTGTACGATCTTGGTATCGTTAACGAATCCTTTTTTACGAGACATCCATAAACTTGCTTTATCCTTATGTTCATCCTTTACATGACTGGAAATTGTTTTTAAGGCTGCCGCTAGAATGGCTGCATCATCGGTCCAGCCAGCAATAATCAGAAAGTCAGGAATAACATCAACGGGAAGGATAAAGTAAGCAAGACCACCAAAAGCAATAACCTTGGCCCATTTCGGGGTCTTCGGATCAATCGCGCAGTAGTATATGGCCACAGCATCTTTTAAGAAAGGAATTTTGGTGGAGTAGCGCTTCACTTTCGCCCAAAAGTTGTTTCGGACGTAATCCTCATCATTCTGGCTTTCGTTACGACCAAGCTTGGTATCATCGTCCTGGTTTTCTATGCTCATACCCTATCCTTCCTTCTTCGTTCGGTTTTCTAATAAGGCCTGATTATTTCGACTAGTTCTACACTGTTTTTACCCTTATAAGGCATGGAAGAAACAATTATCAATTTTTCCGATTACAACTTGGCTTCAAAAGGACACCCGCGTATCCTTAACGTTTCATACTGCTGCTATGTCCAGGTGACAGCTTAGCTGTTGGATCAATGTATACCTTGGCATTATTAATTGCGGTGGGTGCTTCTCCAAACCCGACAGCAATCAGTTTAAGTTTACCTGGGTACACCGTGACATCCCCGGCGGCAAAGATACCAGAAATGCTTGTTTCCATTCGTGAATCCACGACGATCGAATGATCCTCTATTTCTAGACCCCATTCGGTGATCGGTCCAAGCGCTGAAACGAAGCCAAAGTTAACAATAACTTCATCGACCTCCAAATTAACTTCCTCACCCGATTTTAGATTAAGGAGAGTCACGCCTTCAATCCGCTCGTCTCCATAACAAGCGGAGATCTCCATCGGAGTAAGGACATCAACCTTTGACTTCATCAGATTCTCAACGCTATGCTCATGGGCACGAAATTTGTCCCGGCGATGAATAAGTGTAACTTTCTCGGCAATGGGCTCAAGCATGAGTGACCAGTCTACCGC
>JAIMBU010000675.1 GCA_023511325.1 Gorillibacterium sp. | reverse complement strand
GTTATTCGTTTATTGGTACGGAGCCATTCCTGACCATCGAGGGGAAAAAAGGTGTCACAAAGGTAACCCATGCCGGAGAAATTAAGCAACATTTGGAACGACCGATTGAGGTGTTAAAAACTTACCTGCAAGCATACCGGAGTCCTTCACTTCCCGGATTGCCCCGATTGACAGGTGGAGCGATCGGCTTTTTCGGTTACGATCTGCTGCAAGGACATGAGAACCTGCCTGAACATCGCAAGGATGACTTAAATATGGCCGATATGCGCTTTCTTTTCTGTGATCAGCTGGTCGTTTTTGACCATTTCAAGCAGGAACTTCTAGTAATTGGGAACGTGCATGTTAAAGCAGGAGCAACCGCCGAGGAGATCACAATCGAATATGAGCGGGTGTGTCGCAAGATCGACGTTATGGTGGAACGCTTGCAGAAGCCCACGCCAGGCTTAAGCCGACCACACAAGCCGATGCCGACCGAAGTAGAGCTAACGGGTATAGAATCGAACCTGACCAAAGAGCAATATATGGCCAATGTGGAAAAAGCGAAGGCTTATATTCGAGCAGGCGATATTTTTCAAGTGGTGCCTTCCCAACGTTTTGAGAAGCAGACCCATATCTCACCACTTCACGTCTATCGAGTGCTTCGTACGACTAATCCATCACCCTATATGTACTATTTAAAGTTTGAGGATGAAGTCATCGTAGGTGCTTCACCAGAGCTTCTCGTCCGTGTAGAGGATGGTAAAGTGGAAACAAGACCCATTGCAGGTACGCGCCGCAGAGGCAAGACACCGGAAGAGGATCTGGCTTTGGAGCAGGAGCTTCTGGCTGATGAGAAGGAACGCGCTGAGCATTTGATGCTCGTTGATCTGGGACGTAACGATATCGGGCGAGTGGCGGAATTTGGTTCGGTCAAGTGTGATTCGTTTATGGAAATCGAGCGCTACTCCCAGGTGATGCATATTGTTTCTAACGTCTCAGGTCGCTTGCGGAAAGACAAGGATTTTTTTGATGCTCTTCTCTCGTGCATGCCGGCTGGTACGGTGTCAGGAGCACCTAAGCTAAGAGCGATGGAGATTATTGCCGAGTTGGAGAATGAGTCAAGAGGAGCATATGCCGGGGCTATTGGGTATTTAGGCTTTTCCGGTAACATGGATACCTGCATTACGATCCGCACGATTGTGTTTAAGCATGGTAAAGCCTATGTGCAAGCGGGCGGCGGTGTCGTCTGGGATTCGATCCCCGAGCTTGAATATGAGGAATCCTGCAACAAAGCCAAAGCTCTGCTTAAGGCCATTCGGATGGCTGAGGAAATGTTCGCAGAGGAGCCTAATGAAGCTGCGATTATCAACGGAGATTATTATTAGAGGGGAAGACCTGAGACTAGAAGAGGATGGCATGACGAGCTGAACGAATGAGAGGAGGCACTTTGGGTGAGCGAAGCGACATTTACGGTGCGAGAGGCTATTTTCCGGGTAGCGGATGGAAAAGATTTAACGCGAGCAGAGGCTCGTCACGTGATGGCAGATATTATGGAGGGACGGGCAACGGAGGCACAGATTGCCAGTCTGGTCACCGCATTGCGGATGAAGGGGGAGACGGCGGATGAGATCGCTGGCTTTGCCGAAATCATGCGACTTAAAGCCAACCCTGTAAGCACGGAGCGAGCTAATTTACTGGACACCTGTGGAACCGGAGGGGACGGTGCGGACACGTTCAATATTTCCACTGCATCTGCTATCGTGGCGGCGGCAGGTGGTATCCGTGTGGCTAAACATGGGAATCGGGCGATGTCCAGTAAGAGTGGCAGCGCCGATGTGTTGGAAGCACTCGGAGTAAATATTCAATTGACTGGCGCACAGGCTGCTCAGTGCTTGGATCAAATCGGCATCTGCTTTCTTTTTGCCCAAAATTATCATCAGTCGATGAAGTATGCGGCTGTTCCACGTCGCGAAATCGGTATTCGCACCGTATTCAACCTGTTGGGCCCATTGACGAATCCTGCAGGGGCCGACCGCCAGTTGCTTGGCGTGTTTGATCGTTCCAAAACCCAGCTTATCGCTGAGGTCATGCGCTCACTTGGTTTACATCGGGGACTCGTCGTAGGAAGCTACGACGGACTTGATGAGATCAGCCTCTCAGCACCGACACAATTGACCGAGCTAAAGGATGGAGAAATTATCAACTATATCGTGACATCGGAGGAATTAGGCCTGGCCTCCTATCCGCTATCTGCTGTGCGTGGCGGAGATGCAGCAGTCAACGCAGAGATTATTCGTTCGGTATTCCTAGGAGCCAGCGGAGCTTGTCGAGATATTATCCTGGCTAACGCGGGGGCGTGTTTCTATGTAGCAGGACGCAGCAATACGCTTAGCGAAGGAGTGGCGCAAGCAACGGCAATCGTTGATTCTAGGAAGGCCGCACACAAGCTGCAGCAGCTAATTGAATGTACGGGAGATGCCACTCATGTTTCTTGACCGGATACGGATAACGAAAGAACGCGAGGTTGCTAAACTTGCTGCTTCCTTCTCTGTACAGGAGGTAGAACGGGCAATAGCTACCTTGCCACCTTGTCGCGGATTTGCACAAGCGTTAGCAACACATCGGAAGCGAGCGTTGGGACTGATTGCTGAAGTGAAAAAAGCTTCGCCCTCCAAAGGACTCATTCGTGCGGATTTTGATCCAGTCCTGCTTGCCAAAGCTTATGAAGCAGCGGGAACGGATTGTATATCGGTATTAACGGACAGTGATTATTTTCAA
>JAIMBU010000674.1 GCA_023511325.1 Gorillibacterium sp. | reverse complement strand
TCCTGGGTAACGCTCAGCTATCTCTTATTCTCTTACAGGCTTTATGCAGGCTCTGAACAGGGCAATTTCAGCTTCCCTTACAGGCACTTACAGGGGCTTACAGGGGCTTACAGGGGCTTACAGGATCTTACAGGCACTTGTTTTTTGGTGGATATGCCATGCTATTTTTTACACATCTAGACCGCAGTTCGCCGTTGTTTGAGACAATATGCTCGTGCTCATATGCCCGGTTCTCCTTTTTTAGAAACGATGAGGAAATGGGGTGAAATGGGCAGGGGCAGAGCAAAAGAGCAACGACTTTATTGCAACTGGGTGGAGAGAGATAGTAGTGACTTTATTATACATGCTAAAGGTTTATTGTTTGGCTACAATTTCTTATCAATAGAGCGACTGTTTCGATATGCCTTGAGGATACAAAAAAGATGTCGCGTGAAGCTGGTAGAGCCTTGGCGGCAATTGTTCTGTTCAGTAAAAACAGTCCCTATTCATGATATATGATCATAATTCAATAAATATTTTCTGACAATATTCCAATTTCCTTTATACTCTTCTAAAATAATGCTCATACAACCAATTTGCAAATGTAGCTCGTTATCGTCCCATCTGTCACCGATACCTGCAATAATACTATATTTATTCAAAAGTTGCTCTGCTATTTTTAAGCGTTCATCCTGTCTTTCTGATAGATATATTTCACCAAAAGGAAAACCTTCTTTGGCTATCCAGTTTAATGTAATTTCTTTCATATACTCAGGGCGTGCACCGATATAAATAATATTAAATTGCATAATTAATTCCTTTAAACACTGAACACTTCCAATAACAGCTTTATCGTTTAAAACGTTCTCATCGCTATAAAAATCAGGCGTTCCATAATGATGTGTTCTATGTCTATCATCACAAATTGTACCGTCAATAAAAACCAAGATTGACTCCATCTATAAGTATCCTCCCACTATAAAGTAATGTTTTCGCCTGTTTACTCGCTCGTTCTTAGATTTACAACTTCAGACAACTTGAGGTAGTGGAGGAAAGTTGGTATAAAACCATATTTTTCTATAGAGGCCGGTGGCGGGAATAGGGTTTGGACTCTGTTTTTATCCAAACTGTGGATAATTCTTATGACCGCACAGTGGATCTCCACTTCTTCCCTTGGGATTTACCCTCCCATGTCACGCGGGGTCTATGCCCTTACATTCCTTCGTTCTACCTGCCAAGGGGTGGAGGCCGATTCTCGCTCCTAAACGGGGTCGTTGCCCTTATGGTTTTTTTCCTTCGGCTGCTCCGGTGCTTCTATTGTCTCGTTGTCTCTTTTATGGAACTGAGATTTCAGGCGATACTTCTTTGAATTTAAGCTGCAATCTGTTGGACCTGTGCTTGTCGTACCGGTCCAAGAACGTCGTTTGCGTTGTACTCTCTTTTCTTCGTTCCTAGCGTATACAGAACGCGTATGAGTTTTCCACAGAGTGCAATAAGCGACTGTTTCTTCTTCAGTGGATTTTGATTTCGTGTTATGAAGTATTGATGCATGGCTTTAAATTCTTCATTCTTTGCAACCAGCGGCATTACGCAACGGAACAATAAGGCTCTCAGTCTGGAACGTCCACGCTTGCTAATGCCCGTTCTTCCCTTCCGTTTACCGGAACTATTTTCTTTTAGATTCAAGCCTGCCAAACGGATAATCTGCTGTCCGTGGTCGTAATTATTTAGATCGCCGACTTCGGCTAGAAACCCTGCAACCGTGATGGCACCTACTCCTGGGATAGTTAACATTTGTGCCGTTCCCGGGATCTCATTTAATATTTCCATGACTTGAATCATGATTGTCTCTACTTGAGTAGTGAAAAGCTCATACTGATCGAGTAAGCCTGTAAGCTCCATTCTCGCCGCTCGTAATCCTTCGCGTAGTCCGATGGAGTTTTCAGCTGTCGCAAACAGTTTCTCTGCCCTCTTGATGCCTACTCCGCGTTTTACTTCCACTTTCCAGCATTCCAGAACGCCTCTGGCGCCTTTCGAAACGATCTCTTCCGGGGTGGGGAATTCGCGTAGTGTCATGAGTGAAGCTTTGCCTTCCCAGTCTTTAAATACGCTTAGATACTCTGGAAAATAGTGATCAATCCAGCTGTGCACACGTGCCTTTACTTGATTCAAATTCCCTGCAACTTTTTCTCGGAAATTCATGAGAATTCGTAATTCAGCGTATTCCTTCGTCGGTAATTTAGGCTCGGAATACTTCCCATTTCGAATGAGATCGGCGATCACTTTCGCATCCTTGTAGTCACTCTTGGTCGGCGAATTGTCTTCAAGTTCTTTACTTTTGTTTACGTGATGAGGATTGACGATGACAACTTTGATGTTTTGGCCTTCCAAGAAGGCTGCTAGCGGGAACCAGTAGTGTCCTGTAGGCTCAATTCCAAATACAATATCTGCCTTCTGATGTTCTTTTTGTAAGGCTTTCATCCAGCTTGCTAGCTTCGTTAGGCCCTCTCTGTCGTTATGAAACACGCAGTCTTTCCCAAGCTCTATGCCTCGGTAATCTACAGCTCGAGCGACATGGATTTTCTTTGCAATATCTGCTCCTATTACCAGCGTTTCTTCTGAAATTCGCGTAATTCGTTGATTCTGTTTCTGCTTCGTTTTATACTTCACTTGTGCGCCTCTTTTCGTCTGTGTGTTTGTCCTTCCCAGAACAATTCACAGTATACTCGAGGTGCATTTTTCATTCAAACCCTTAATTACTCCATTACAGGAATGGCTCCT
>JAIMBU010000673.1 GCA_023511325.1 Gorillibacterium sp. | reverse complement strand
GCTTTATACTGATGATCAGTCAGCCTGTTGCTTTTTTAATCGCGGTCTGGCTACTGCTCCTCATGTTCGATAAGAAGCGAACGTGGAAGCTTGGATTTGCCGACAAACGTGCTGGCTTACATTTCATTTATGGAATGCTTATGGGCGCCATACTAATGAGCCTAGCGTTTCTGTTGATCTGGTTAACTGGAGGATTGACGCCTACCCATTTAATTTGGAATATCGATAGTGCGGGTGCCTTAGTTATGTGGTTTATATTTTTTGCTTTTGTTTCGCTAAATGAAGAGACCGCGGCACGAGGTTATCTGCAGGGGCTATTTAAATCGAGAATTGGGGTGTCTACAGCCATCATTGGCAGTTCTCTTGTATTTGCAGCTATGCATCTGGGGAATTCAGGAATATTCAGTTCTCCAATCCCGTTGCTTAACTTGTTTCTTGCTGGTGTACTCATGGCTTTGGCTCGGGAGAGGACCGGTAGTTTATGGTATCCAATGGGTATCCATCTGACGTGGAACTTTTTCCAAGGGAATCTCTATGGCTTTGCCGTTTCCGGTAAGAATACGCCAACCTTAATTGAGATCGATACACATGGACCAGACTGGTTAACCGGAGGGATTTTTGGGGCTGAGGGTAGTTTATTTGGATTACTCGGACTGGTGGTAGGTATTGCTTACTTTCTCTTCCTCCATCGCAACCAAGAGCACACTAGTCGTTAGAAGGCGCAACGGGCATCAATATCCTTTGTTAGTAGGCTTATTCCCCTTGGGAAACAAAGCAGGATATCTTGCAGCCTAAGCAGCACCAATGGTCGTTCAATTTTTTGCAAAGGAATAAATGTATGGGTTGTGCTATAATGGACAAAGTTTTTATGACATAACGGTCGTGAACCGTTCAGGAGGATTATAATGGGCAAAGTATTCATCTGCGATCATCCGTTGATCCAGCATAAGTTGACTTACATTCGGGATGAGAACACGACAACGAAGGCGTTCCGGGAGTTGGTCGACGAAGTGGCTACCTTGATGGCTTATGAGATCACCCGCAACATTCCTTTGGAGACCGTAACTGTTAAGACGCCAGTTGCTACCACGGAATCGAAGATCATCTCCGGACGCATGCTCGGTCTGATTCCCATTCTGCGCGCAGGTCTCGGTATGGTTGACGGAATTCTCAAGCTGATACCAGCCGCCAAAGTCGGGCATATCGGTCTTTATCGTGATCCTGAAACATTGCTACCTGTTGAGTATTACACAAAGCTACCTACGGACGTAACTGAACGGCAACTCATTGTCATTGATCCGATGTTGGCAACAGGCGGCTCTGCCATTGCAGCGATCAATGTTCTTAAGAAACGTAACTGCACTCAGATTAAGCTGATGTGCCTGATTGCTGCACCAGAAGGCGTTCGTGCGCTTCAAGAAGCGCACCCTGACATTGATCTCTATGTAGCTGCAATCGACGATCACTTGAACGATCATGGTTATATCATCCCAGGTCTCGGAGACGCTGGAGATCGTTTGTTCGGCACGAAGTAGGCTTCAGAAGAGGGGGACTATTCGGTGAAACGCTTGAAAGTGATGACTGTATTTGGGACAAGACCGGAAGCGGTCAAGATGGCTCCACTCGTTCTAGAGCTATCACGGTATCCAGAGGAGATTGAGTCGATTGTCTGTTTAACCGCACAGCATCGACAGATGCTCGATATGGTGATGGACACATTCAACATCAAGGCCGACTACGACCTCGATGTCATGAAGGATCGTCAGACATTGGAAGAGATTACGGTCCGAGTCATTCAAGGCTTACAGCCCGTGCTTAAAGAAGTCAAGCCTGATTTGGTGTTGGTGCATGGGGATACCCTGACCACCTTTCTCGCCAGCTATGCTTCCTTTCTACAGCAGATTAAAGTGGGTCATGTAGAAGCGGGACTCAGGACATGGAATAAACTTTCTCCCTACCCAGAGGAGATGAATCGCCAGCTCACTGGGGTGCTAGCTGACCTGCATTTTGCTCCGACCCAGTGGTCGGCAAACAATCTGCTTAGAGAGAACAAATCTCCTGAGACGATCTACGTTACCGGGAATACGATTACAGATGTACCTCGATATATGGCCAGAGAAGATTATACCCACCCATTAATTGAATGGGCGAATGGGAAGAAGCTTATCCTTCTGACGGCCCATCGCCGAGAATCTCAAGGGGAGCCCCATCGCAACATTTTTCGGGCAATTCGGCGACTGGCTGATGAATTTGAGGATATTGCCATTGTCTATCCGATGCATTTAAGTCCGGTTGTTCGAGAGCCTGCACGGGAGATTCTTGGTAATCACCCGCGCATTCAGCTGACCGAGCCACTTGATGTTGAGGATATGTATAACTTTTACCCGCATGTTCATCTCATTTTGACCGATTCTGGAGGAATTCAGGAGGAAGCACCATCTTTCGGTGTACCTGTTCTTGTTCTACGCGATACGACAGAGCGACCAGAAGGCGTAGAGGCGGGGACATTGGAGCTAGTCGGAACAAATGAAGAGGATGTTTACGCTAGAGCTAAGGCCTTGCTTACGGATGCAGCCCTATACGAGCGGATGAGCCATTCGGCAAATCCCTTCGGTGATGGCAAAGCATCGGCGCGAATCGTTGCCGCCATACGGCACCATTTTGGTCTGACTTCTGAACGCCCAGAGCCTTTTGGACAAGAGTAAGGAATTAGCTATGCTAAGATTCCCTGAGTACTGCCAAACAACAAAAAAATCGTCGGAAGC
>JAIMBU010000672.1 GCA_023511325.1 Gorillibacterium sp. | reverse complement strand
CAAATACAGCGGACGAAAGTAACTCGGATTGGTTAACAGCTCGAACCTGGGGTAACCCCACTCGACCAGCAGCTTATTAATGCCACCTTCCTGCGTTGAAAACAAAACAAAGGTAACGCTGATTACAACAACCCAAGAGAGAAAGTGGGGAATGTAAACAATCGTCTGGATACTTTTACGAAACCAGGCCAAACGGATTTCATTCAACAAAACAGCCAAGGCAATCGGCGCCGGGAAAAAGAAAAATAAATTCACTGCACTAAGCGCAAGCGTGTTCCACATCAGGGTGAAGAAGTCAGCGGAACTGAACAGTCTCGCGAAGTGCTCGAAGCCTACCCAATTGCTTTGCCAAAGGCCTAGGAAAGGATCGAAGTCCATAAAAGCTAGGATGACCCCCGCCATCGGAAGGTACTTAAAGATCACAAAAAACAAAAAACCGGGTAAAATCATCAGATACAGAGGAATTCCTCTCTTCCAAATCAAAAGCTTGTTTCTCTTGGTTGACAAAAGTGCCGTTTGCGAACTGGTTATTGGATTTGTGGATTCCATATCGCTGCTTCCTTTCTACCTGCCATATGGCTTAAGTATATCGAAAGGAAACATGGATGTGATGATCAGATCTTACGATTCCCCCTTCAATCTTCCTCACTTCAGAACATCTGTAATAATGGGAAGTCGAATCGATACAACCGTTCCTCTTCCTGCAAACGAGGTTAGGGTGATGCCGTACTTATTACCGTACTTCAATACTAGCCGGGCATGAACATTCGAGATCCCCAGCGAATCTCCCTGTCCGTAATGTTCATCCGCATTAGATGAAATTTGCGCTAATTGTTCGCGAATTTGTAGCAAAACCTCCTCCTCGATGCCCGGCCCGTTATCCGCCACTTCGATAATGAGATCGGAGCCGTCATCATAGGCGCTGACAATAACCGCACCTTCTCCGCCTCTAGGCTCGATTGCATATTTCACTGCGTTTTCAACAATTGGCTGCAAAATGAACTTAACGACCCGATGCTGTAAGTATTTTTCATTAAAATAACATTGGCTTTGAAAATGCTTGGGAAATCGGATGTGGATGATATCCAAGTATTTAAGCAGATGGCCGAGTTCTTCCTCCAGCCTGACTTCCATCTCCGTAAACTTCGTCGTATATCGGTAAATATCTGCTAAATTGCGCGCCATCCGTTCGATGACGGGAACCTTCTCAAGATAAGCCATTCCCTTGATGATGCCCAGTGTATTATAGAGCAGATGAGGATTGATCTGATTCTGCAGCGCCTTAATGAACGCTTCCTTCTGCATGAGCTGCGCTTTCATTTCCTTTACCTGCAATCCCGTGTTGGTAATCATCAGTTGATCGAGTCTCTTCACCATCCGGTTGAAGCTGTGAGACAACTGTTGAATCTCGTCTTTTCCGGTAATCGATTCCGTCTGCACCGTCAGATCTCCGTTGCCCACCTGCTTCATCAAGTCTCGCAAGGTCACGATCGGCTTAATGAAGCGATTCGACACCAAGGGGACGACAACTAGGACGAGCATGGTGATGAGGAGTAGCACGATAAGCATGGAGATTCGCGCCGCATTCAAGCCGACCGCTACTTCGGCAAAAGGAACCATAGACACGATTCGCCAACCGGTAACGGCTGAACGGGAGCTGGCTATCAAATAATCGCGGCCCTGACAACGTTGCTTGGCGGCCGAGTGGTCGTCAGGTATCCGCAGGGAAGCAAGATCCGTCTGGGCTAATGGCAATCCACCCCACTTCTCATTGGGGTGGTAAACGATGGTGTTTTGCCCAGACACGATAAAAAAAGTTCCCGAGCTACCTAATCTGGAGCTTTGAAAGGAGCGCTCGATTTCTTGCAAAGAGACATCCACAACGAGCCTTCCAATCAAATCAAGTGTGTTCTTATCGAATATCGGCAGGAATACGGATACAACGGGTCTTCCGTTAGCGATTTCATATTTGGCAATATGTGTGGGGAGAATCTCCAAATCGCCGGATAGCGGTCTGCCATACCACGGTTCATTCGTTAAACGATCCAGTTTGGCAAACGATTGAGCCATTGAAACGACCGGATTGGATTTCGAGATCAGAAACATGCCTTGCGTTTCCGAATAATTGAGCGCCAGGTAGCTTCGCAGTTCCTTCTCGACATTCTGTATATCCTCATTGGTGTAACTTGTGCTTGTCAGCCAATGCTGAATTCGCTCGCTCGAAATCAGCGAATGCGTTGACTGCTCCAACTGCCGAAAGTAATAGTCCAGATGATAGTTCAGACGAACAGTCGCCTCATTGGAAATGCTGTAGAATTCTTTCTTCGCCGCATTGCTGTAGATATAATTTGAGAACCCACCTAACATGAGCACAGAGAAGACGCTCACCGTCAGAAAAGCGAGTATCATCTTCACTTTGATCGAAATTTTCCAGCGAGTGAAATAGTCGATTGGGTTTTTCATAATCCCAGACGCCTCCTGTATTCCACAGGGGTAATCTGTACGATTTGTTTAAATATCCGATTGAAATAAGGCAGCGAGGTGTAGCCTGCCATATCCGCAATCTCGTAAATTTTCAAATCGGGCTCCCTCAACAGTTCCTTGGCTTTCTGCAGACGAACTAAATTGAGGTAATTCAAAAAGGTTTGGCCGGTTGTTTTTTTAAACAGCATGCTAAAGTAAGATACGCTCATATGCGACATGTCCGCCATACGGGCAAGCGTAAAATTTTCATAATAATGCGCATCGATGTACTCACATACCTGT
>JAIMBU010000671.1 GCA_023511325.1 Gorillibacterium sp. | reverse complement strand
CCTGATAGATATCTCGTTGCTCCATAATCGACAGGAAGGTCCAATCATACTTAAATGAGCTTAATCGGGATACAACATAGGCTTTTCCAGCCTGCTTGAGCCGCACAACCTCTTCCGTAGAGTGCATCAGCTGCTCTATGGAAAGTGGCAAGGACATCTGATCAGGGTAATTGCTGATGATCATCCGATTGCTCTCGTCTAGAACGACAAGCTTTCGGTTCGTGTACCCGGAAATATCATTAAGCGAGGATTGGAAAAAGTCCGCTCGAATATTCAGCACAAGAACACCATTCAGCGGACTGAGTCGCTTATAAATCGTAATAACTGGCGTAGGATTGGTCTCAAAATCATAACGAGTAATGCCTCGGAGTTCCGTCCACATACTCGTATGGTCATCCTTATTCTGATAATCCTCATACCAAGAGGAATCATAGAAATCCGAGATCGGCACAATTCCATCCGAAGAAGACAAGAATTGCTCGCGTTCATTCTCATAGTAAACATAGATGGAGTGAATGTAGGGCTTGCCATAAGCGGACGAGCTTAAATAGCTTTTGATCAGATTAAGCGAGGAGAGGTCTTCACGGGTCATCGTGGTACTGCCCAGCAGTGCCTTCAAGCGCACAACAACATTCGAATTGTCCTTAAAATTCAGACTGAGCGAGTCGACCTCAGAGAGCAGCAACTCCACGTTTTCCTTCATTTGCGTTAACACATTCTGATTGTTCTTATTGATGTCATCCTTGATATAACGTTGGGTGATCACAATAGACATCGAACCCAGAATGACAAGCGGAATCATCAATGGAATAAGCAGGAGCATTAGATTCTTGAGGAAAAAGCTTCTTCTCCATTTAATCGGCATATGGCTCATGTTCTGATTGGCGGAATTGACGGGGGTTCTTGCCAAAATACTTCTTAAACGTCCGCGTAAAATTTTTAGCATTGCTATAACCCACCATTTCACTAACCTCGTAGGTTTTATATTGGATTTCATTTAAAAGTTCAGCCGCTTTCTCCATCTTGACCTGAATCACATAATCGGAGAAGTATTGTCCCATCGTCTTATAGAACAGCTGACTGAGGTAATTGGGGTGAAGATGAACCAGCTCGGCTGCGGCATCAAGGGTTGCATCCTTGAATTGTTCCTGGACATAGGTATACACAACCGCAACGATCTTATCATTGATGTTGCAGCCTAACATCACCTTGTTTTTTCTCGCCTCTGGTTCTGCCAGGGAAGTGGCTTTACTTTCCTCTTGTAGATCAAGGCTGAGCTTGGTGAAAACACTCGTCAATTCATTATAGGTCACAGGTTTGACAATATAGTTTTTCACGCCGAATTGAAGCGCTCTCTGAGCATATTCAAAGTCGCGATGTCCGCTGATCAACACGACCTTAGCTTTTAAATTTCGCTCGTTCATCCATTCCGCGAGGTCCAATCCCGAAAGCAAGGGCATACGGATATCACAGAGCAGAACATCGGCCGTGTCTTTTTCGAAAAACTCTATCCCCTGCTTACCATTTTCAAGCTTGGCGACAATTTGAAAGCCCAGTTCATGCCAAGGAAAGTAGTTGCAGATGTTGTCGCGCGCTTCTTTCTCATCATCAATCACAACAAGTTTATACATGGTCATCAACTCCTGTCAGGCTTCTCTGGTTACAGTAGGATTTGGTTTCAGTAGGGGGATGCGAGGAGACAATCGAACTTGGGCTAAGGAGCTGAACTTGAAGCTCGAATCGTCAGGACAGACGGGATCACAATATGCTTCTGAGGGACGGGAGACGTGTCACTGTCTGATATCAGGTCGAGTATGGTTTCAACGATCCATTGAGCGGTCAAGTAGACTGGGGCACCTACCGCCGTAATCGCTGGCTCTAACTGTTCCTGCTGCGGGATGTTGTCGTAGCTAACGACGGAAATATTCTCTGGAATGCGATAGCCAGACTCTTTAATCGCGCGGATAACGCCTGACGTGAGTTCATAGCTTGCGCAGATAACTGCCGTTGGATCATAATCGGAGGCGAGCAGCTTTTTGGCTGCGCTGTAGCCTTCATCCCAACTGAAATCATTTACAGAGATAGCCATTCCCGGATGAGTTTGTAGACCATAATGAATCACAGCGTTCATATACCCTCTGTATTTATCCAGCTGGGCTTCCTCGGGCGTACGCGACAGGTCACCAATGTAGGCAATCCGGTTGTGACCGATACCATGTAGGTAGGAAACAGCATCGAATATGGCTTGCTTACGGTCGACATTAATGGTGTGGTGGCCTAAACGACTCGCATTCCCATAATAAAGCAGCGGAGCAGAGGAAGGCAGCAGATCGACAGAGGAGCTCCATTCGCGTTCGCAAAAAGCAAGAATGCCAGCCAGGCGATATTGATTAAAGATCGTGACAGCATCATCCAGCGAATTGATGGATAACACCATGGAATAGGCGTGCTGCTTCAACTCTTCGTTAACGATGGTAATCAATGAGGAGAAAGCTTGTTCCTCAACCGTTGGCCATATAACCCCAATCACATGACTCGACCTTGAGACGAGGGACTTAGCATTGAGATTAGGCTGATAGCCGAGTTGACTGGCGACAGCAAGTACCTTTTGTTTTGTTTTTTGGGTAACCAGCGGGCTGTTGTTTAAGGCTTTGGATACGGTGGAATAGCTGACGCCCGCGATTCGGGCAACGTCTTTGATCGTGACGTTCATATATTGAGGCTCCTTATCAACAATTGGTTACTCTACTATTGTACCTTTAAAAT
>JAIMBU010000670.1 GCA_023511325.1 Gorillibacterium sp. | reverse complement strand
ATTCTATACGGGTGTACCTGCGCGCGTACAGTTTGCGGACATTCCTTCTATAAGGAGGCAACGTAATTGAGACAAACTACACATGATGTTGATCAAGAACTCGATGAGAAAGCAATCCTCGTCAGCCTAATCACCAATAACCGGCGGATGACGCCCGAATCAGCAACGCATTCCTTACATGAACTAGTCAGCTTGGCCGAAACAGCCGGCCTGACAGTGTTAGGTGTATTGACACAGAACAAGGACAAGGTTGACTCCAAATGGTTTATCGGCAAGGGTAAAGCCCAAGAGCTGAAAGAAATGATCGACGATAGTGGTGCCAACACGGTGATCTTCGACCAAGAGCTATCTGGTGCGCAAGTACGCAATCTCGAGGAAGCACTGGATGCTAAGATCATTGACCGTACCCAGTTGATTCTCGATATTTTCGCCCAACGAGCAAAGACAAGAGAAGGTATTCTTCAGGTTGAGCTTGCTCAACTCAGCTATCTACTCCCTAGACTTTCTGGACACGGCAAGAACCTGTCTCGACTTGGTGGTGGGATTGGTACAAGGGGACCAGGGGAATCCAAGCTGGAAATGGATCGCCGTCATATTCGTGACCGCATAACCGAGCTTAAGAACCAACTCCAAGAGGTGGTTCGTCACCGGGGCCTCCACCGGGAACGACGCAAGAAATCCGGCGTGTTCCAAGCAGCACTTGTCGGCTATACCAATGCTGGTAAATCGACCTTACTTAAACGCCTGACGAATGCCGATGTGTATGTAGAGGATAAGCTGTTTGCTACCTTAGACCCGACATCCCGCAGCCTAAAGCTGCCAAGTGGTAAGGAAATCGTCTTGACGGACACCGTAGGCTTTATTCAAAATCTCCCCCATGACTTGGTGGCCGCTTTCCGTGCGACGCTGGAGGAAGCGAACGAGGCCGATCTGATCCTGCATGTGGTAGATAGCGCTTCCGAGATGAGAGATCAACAGATGAAGGTAGTCGGAGAGGTTCTCAAGGAGCTAGGTGCAGACGACAAAGAAATGCTCACCCTCTTTAACAAGACTGATCTAATGCCAGTCGACGAGCGCGATATGCTCTCCGTGTCTGGTGAATACTTGCGTATCTCTGCTTACAACGACAACGACTTAGAGTTAATTCTGGCTAAGCTACAGGATAAGTTATCCGGCGGCTCCCAAGTTTTCCGCATTCCCGCCGATAAGGGTGACATGATCTCACTGGCCTATCGCGTCGGTAGTGTATTGGAAAGCGAAGTGGACGGAGACGACATGGTGCTGCGAGTACGGCTTAACGCAGATGATTATGATAAACACGGCTATCCGCTGCATCCGTACACAAGCGAGAACGAAACGGCAGAATTACCGCAGGATTGAACCAAGGTCAAGGATATGATAAGGGAGAGAACCAGACAGCATGCAGGTACACCCAAAAATTCAAGCGATTGCAGATGAAGCAGAACGACTTATTGAAGGTCGTTTTAAAGAAATTGAGCGATTGATCGACACCAATCAGTGGAAGGTCATCGAGGCTTTTCAAAAATATAAGGTCAGCGACTATCATTTCTCAGGCTCGACCGGCTATGGGTATAACGATCGCGGACGAGAAGTGCTTGATCTGGTTTATGCCGAGGTATTTGGCGCAGAGGCGGCCTTGGTTCGTCCCCATTTTGTCTCCGGTACCCATACCATTGGCACCGCTTTATTCGGTGTTTTAAGACCGGGGGACAAGCTGCTTTATATAACGGGAAGACCCTATGATACGCTGCATAACATCATTGGACGAGGAAAAGACGGTTCGGGCTCGCTGGCAGACTTCGATATTTCCTATGGAGAGGTTGCTCTACAAGAAAGCGGTACTCCAGACTGGGATGAGATTGCGCGCTGCCTGACACCAGATACCCGCGTGATTGGTATTCAACGTTCTCGTGGTTACGACTGGCGCTCCTCTTTTACGGTGGAGCAGATTGGTGAGATGATCAGATTCGTCAAGGCGATTAAGCCTGACGTGATTGTTTTTGTTGATAATTGCTATGGTGAATTTACCGAGGCACTTGAGCCAACACAAGTTGGAGCGGATCTGATCGCGGGTTCACTGATTAAAAACCCCGGTGGCGGGATTGCCCCTTCCGGTGGGTATATCACAGGTAAAGCTGAATTTGTGGAAAAGGCCGCCTATCGACTGACAGCACCGGGTATCGGTGGCGAAGTGGGGGCAATGCTTGGTACGACTCGAAGCTTGTTTCAAGGACTATTCCTTGCTCCACATCTTGTCGGTCAAGCGGTCAAAGGCAGTGTATTTGCAGCTGCTGTATTCGAGCAGTTGGGCTTTGAGACACGGCCGCGTTATCTGGATGTCCGTACAGATTTAATCCAAGCGATTCGCTTTACTGAGGCCGAACACCTGATTGCTTTTGTTCAGGGGATTCAAAAGGCTTCGGCTGTCGATGCCCACGTTGTACCAGAGCCATGGGCGATGCCTGGCTACGATGATCCGGTTATTATGGCGGCGGGTACATTCATCCAAGGCGGCAGTTTAGAGTTGTCTGCAGACGCTCCCATTCGCAAACCTTACACTGCCTATATGCAGGGAGGATTAACCTATTCTCATGCTAAGCTTGGTGTTTTCAAGGCATTAGAGAATATGCAATCACGCAATATTCTTCCATAATGGATCTGAAGTTCATTTAAGGTCGCTAATATTTGCTTGATGATATTCTTTTGTAATTAAACCTAACATTGATTGACACCTTTACGTGAACAATGTTAAAA
>JAIMBU010000669.1 GCA_023511325.1 Gorillibacterium sp. | reverse complement strand
CCCCCCCCCCCCCCCCCCCCCCCCCCCCCCCCCCCCCCCCCCACCCCCCCCCCCCGCCCCCCCCCCCCCCCGCCGGCCACAATCGACAAACTGGAAGCCATTCAGGGCTTTCAGACCGAGCGTACACGCGAACAATTTATTGAACAGGTAAACCGCGTCGGAGTTGCGGTAATTGGACAATCTGGCAATATTACGCCAGCAGATAAGAAGTTGTATGGCCTCCGGGACGTGACGGCCACCGTGAGTTCGATACCGCTCATTGCTAGTTCCGTCATGAGCAAGAAGATTGCTTCGGGAGCCGATGCCATCCTGCTTGATGTGAAAATGGGTGGAGGCGCTTTTATGAAGACATTAGACGATGCTGTAGCCCTAGCCGAGGCCATGGTTGCCATTGGAACGGAAGTCGGCCGGGAGACAGTAGCCTTGATTACTGGTATGGAGCAACCATTAGGAACTGCAGTCGGCAATGCCTTGGAGGTACAAGAGGCCATTGATGCGCTGCGTGGTCACGGATCTCCGCGGCTGCTTGAAGTAACCTTAACCCTAGGGAGTCACATGATGCTGCTCGGGCGCAAGGCCTCTACCCTAGAAGAAGCGAGAGCAATATTAGAAGAGCGGATTACTAACGGAGACGCATTACGCAAGTTCAAGGAATTGATCACGGCTCAAGGAGGGACACCGGAGGTCGTGGATGATTTAACTTTGCTACCGACTGCGGCTTTAACTATTCCGGTATTAGCAGATAACGATGGCTATATAGCCTCGATTGGAGCAGAAGAGATTGGTCTTGCGGCGATGATCGTTGGAGCAGGGAGAGCGACTAAGGACTCTGTGATTGACCTAGCGGTCGGACTTATCCTACACAAGGGGATTGGCGACTTTGTCCATGCAGGTGAAGCTCTGGCTGATCTGTACGTGAATCACAATGATGAGAATGCTATAGGCGCAGTGAGTAAAGTGAAACAAGCATTCACAATCGTCGCAGAATCTGTTGATAAGCCACCGCTGATCTATGCAGTTGTCACTAAGGATGGCGTGCAGATTAACGGATGAAATAAGGAGGAGCCATGAACAAAGTGAATTGGCCGGCATATTTGGACCTATTAGATCATACATCGAATGGGTATGATGGCGATATCTTGTTGCCTTTTGCCATAGATGAACTATTGTGCAAAGAGGTGGGTGAAGGCAGGAAACCGATCGTACATCTTTGGCGGCATCCATCTGCTTTGGTATTGGGGTTACGTGATCGCAGACTACCCTATGCACTAGAGGCAATGGAATATTTGCGTGCTCAGGGTATGGAGGTAAGCGTGCGAAATTCGGGAGGGGCTGCCGTTCCGCTTGATCTGGGAGTGGTTAATGTTTCTGTCATCTTACCCAATCCACTGAGAACTCTTGACTTTCATCAAGATTTCCAATACTTGATTGATCTGGTCCGAGGAGGCCTTGGGCAAGCGGGCATGATAATTGATCAAGGGGAGATCACTGGGGCGTATTGCCCCGGTGAATATGATCTCAGTATAGCTGGTCGTAAATTTTGCGGAATAGCTCAACGCAGGCAGACAAAGGCTTACGTCGTTCAAGGATTTATTGTCGCCGAGGGAAGTGGGCAGGAACGGGCGCGGCTGGTTCGAGAATTCTATCGCCAAGCATCGGGAGAGAGTGAAGGACATGCTGAGGCCACTCATGCAGGCATATATCCGGTTATTGAAACCGAATATACGGCAAGTCTCGAAGAGCTAGGGGTGCATGGAGGAGCGAACGCTTTTGTTACGGGCATTTCACACTGGTTGCGTACACGAAGTGAGGTTATGGACTTTGACCCACGGTCGCTCTCGCAAGAAGCAACCAGCGCTATGGTTGAATCACTGCGAAATAGGTACGAAAAGTGAAATTAATCACAACATGATTAATGATACAGTAGGCCTTTAAATTCTAACGATCACGGGCGAGGAAATGGCGGAGCGCGGCTTGCAGCTCGTTCTGCCAGAAACCCCAGATATGCCGTCCAGGGGCTTCGCGATAGGTGAGCTTCGTTTGCTTCAGCTCAAGCAACTGCTTCGCTTTGCGATTATATTCGAGAAAATCGAATTCGCCTATATCAGTCTTCACGGCGGTTTCCTGCAGCCCGATCAGCATATATAGATCGAGATCGGACAAGTTATCCACGGTCTCAAGCCGCCGCAGGGTAGGATCAAGGAACGCACCAGATAAAGCTAATACCTTGGAGAATAACTCGGGATAATCAAGAGCAAGATGAAGTGATACGGTTGCTCCAAGAGAGTCGCCAGCTAATACGCGGGCTGCCACATCCGTTTGGACAGGGAATTGCCGTTCGATTAGCGGAATAACCTCGTTGACAACAAAATGACTGTAGGCTTTGTAGCGAGTACCTGTTGGAGAATACTCCGCGGTGCGTTCGGGTAGATCAACTTCAATCCCAATGATGATGGGTGGAATCAGGTCCTCTTCGAGAACAAGATAATTGGTGAGGGTAGCGATCCGACCATAATTCAAAAATTCTATGCCGTCCTGGCAATAGATGACGGGATAGGTAATAAGTTCGGTATAGCCAGGTGGTAGGTAAACCCACAGGTTTCGTTCCTTCCCGAGGAATTCAGAAGCAATCTGTCTTTTGACTATGGTTCGTTTATTATAATCTGTCTGATCCATGAAGAACCTCCGTGCTGTTTAGTTTGTTAAAGCGTCGGAATGTATATAAATTTACTCTTGTTCTTTCTGATCATTCATTGGTAAACGGATGGGATTTGAAG
>JAIMBU010000668.1 GCA_023511325.1 Gorillibacterium sp. | reverse complement strand
TCTTTATTCTGAGTTCGAAAGTCAAACCACGATTATTTATGATGATCAATATCGAGTTATTCTACCTACTCTGGACATTCCTGGTTTAAAGGAGAGATATGAAGGGTACCAACTGGTAACTGAGGACATATATAGCTCCAGTGACGTTCTAATGAATAAGAGTCAAATTCGAGAGATGCTGGTTAAAGGCAGATTCTTGCCATGAAGATCCTAGTGCTGGGTGGCAATGGCATGGCTGGACACGTGATGGTGAAGCACTTTCTTACCAATCCTAGGTTTACTGTCCACTATACAACACGAAACCGTAAAGACGGTCAAGGACTCTATCTAGATGCTTGTGATGAGCGGCAGCTAGAAAGCTTGATGGAGATTGTCTCTCCTGATATCACCATAAATTGTATCGGTATTCTTAATGAGGATGCTACAAAACGCGAGGCGGACGCCTTGATTATTAACGGGCTGCTTCCCCACTGGCTACGGCGATTAGCTGAGAAGACGGGGGGGAGTCTGATTCATATCAGCACAGACTGTGTTTTTAACGGAGATCGCGGCGATTATGGTGAGAATGATCCGCCAGATGGGAATAGTGTCTATGCCAAAACGAAAGCGATGGGGGACGTTCGTAGCGATCTACATTTAACGGTTCGGACTTCGATTATCGGTCCAGAGCAGCGGTCGGGCATTGGGTTATTCCAGTGGTTCCTCAAGCAGCAGGGGATTGTTGAGGGTTATCGCCAGGTGATGTGGAATGGGGTAACTACGATTCAGTTGGCCAAAAGCATTGAGCAGATGATCGAGAATAATGTCACAGGGCTCTATCACTTGGTAGCTCCCAACAAAATCAGCAAATATGAGCTGCTCCGACTCATTCAAACCGAATTTGGGAAAATCGACGTGTCGATTATTCCACGTGATCAGCCGGTGCAGGATCGCACGCTGAAGAATACACGGACAGACTTCCGGGCAGATGTTCCAGATTATCCGGCCATGATCGCAGCGATGCGAGAATGGATGGAGGCGAGGTAACATGTCGTTTTCTCCATCAGCTACGATGATGATTACAGGTGCATCAGGGTTTGTCGGCGGCCATGCTTGCGAATATTTTGCTGCTCTTGGTTTGCGAATTATTGCAGTAGTTAGTACAAATAGAAGAGAAGCTAGTGGACTGAAACTCCTGCCATCGAGCAAAGCTGCTGAGAACGATCCTGGGATGTCGGCAAATCTAGAGGAGTGGGCCTGCGAGCTTACCGATCGGGATCAAGTGCGAAGCCTCATGCATGCGGTTCGTCCTGATTATGTGCTACACCTTGCGGGCCGTAACCAAGTAAAGGATTCTTGGCAGGACCCTGTCGGCTATCTAGAGACGAATCTGCTGGGAACCGTATATCTACTGGATGCTCTGCGGCAAACCTCTAGTCAGGCGCGCGTGCTGGTTGCCGGCTCCATGCTCGGATTCCCTCTTGATGAGCGACCGAATCCGCCGCATCCATACAGCCTCAGCAAAGCCTTTCAAGTGCTCGCTGCGCAGTCTTGGGGAAAGCTGTTCAACCAGGATATCATGGTAGCACAGCCAGCAAATTTGATCGGTCCAGGTCCTTCGACGGGCATATGCGCACTGCTTGCAGGTTGGATTGCACGGAGGGAAAAGGGGACGCAGCAAGGGGATTTCGTATTAACCTCACTTACCGAACAGAGAGATTTCCTCGATGTCCGAGATGCCGTTAAGGCATTCAGCAGTATTTTCCTTCAGGGTGAATCAGGGGAATCTTATCGTACCAGCTCTGGTGTCCCCCGATCCCTCGGTGAATTGCTGGAAATCTTTCGCCGCCTGAGCTCAGTCTCATTAGATATAATTGCCCCAGCACTTAGTCCCTTTCCCGAGAAAGCAAAACCAGAGGGAGAAAAGCAGTTGTTCGCACCTGAGTCGGCTTTTCAACGGCTGAACTCTCCGGTTAAAGCTGAAGCAAGCTCGAGCCAGTTGCTTGGCTGGTCACCGAGCATTCCATTTGAACAATCAATTGAAGATACGCTACATTACTTTCGAGATCGGGAGGGACAGTAGGATGCAACCGACCGTTACCATCATCATTCCTTTTTATCGGGACCCCTATGTAGGAGTAGCTATAGAAAGCGCCCTTGCCCAGACCTATCCTCAAGTTGAGGTCTTGGTCATTAATGATGGCTCGCCGACTCACAATGAGTTGCTCTATCCTTACTTGAACCGAATCCATTACATTGTTAAAGCCAATGGGGGAACGGCTAGTGCACTAAATGAAGGGATACGCCGAGCATCAGGAGAATATATTGCCTGGCTCAGCTCTGATGATATGTTTAGCCCTTTCAAGGTTAGCCAACAGCTGCAGTTTATGCTTGAGCGACAAGCAGAAATTTCCTTCACAAACTTTGACGCCATCGATGGCAACGGTAAGGTGACCCAAGAGATGATGGGGCAACGCTTTCCTGATGTGATTAAGTTCTATGAGACATTCCTCCGCGGCAACCCCGTTAACGGCTGTACAATTATGGCCAAAAGAGATCTGCTGCTCAGGCTTGGCTTATTTGATGAATCCTTTATCTATACCCATGATTATGAACTCTGGTTCCGTGTATTGATGAATCGAATAGATTTTCATTATCTGGATCAATCCTTAACTTGGTATCGTTGGCATAGCAATATGGGCACCAATCTTCATCGGCAGTCCGTACAACTGGAATGTCTTGCGCTACAACAGAAATATAGTGTTCCCTTGCAGGGTGTCATCCACCAGAAAATGACGGAACAGCG
>JAIMBU010000067.1 GCA_023511325.1 Gorillibacterium sp. | reverse complement strand
CAACTCCAAGTTTATCTTGTTTGTCGTACACATATTTCACAATTTCTATAATTTGCTTAAAATAGTTATCATTCATATCAATGTGAGTTAATCCCTTATCGTTAGATAATTTCCCATCTAAAGTAAAAGACCCTTTCCCATCAATACTCACCCTAAAGTAAGGTTGTGATCTTCCACCAGAACCTTCATTCATTATTCTTACTACAATAGGTTTATTGCCATTTGGAATTTCAACCTTCCATCCATTTTTCAATTCTGATACAGTTCCGCCCAGTTCCTTCCCGACTGATTTTGCCGCATTTTGAGTGGTAGTAAAAGCATTCCCCGTGACCTTATAACCCTCAGGGATCTGAATCTCATATTTCGCTTTCAGTTCAATATTGAATTTGATTTTGATTTGCGGCCAGGTAAACCTAATCTTAGGTGTATAACGAGGCAAGCTGTAGCTTGCCGGCATGATCGGGGCGTTCTTTATCTCTTCTTCTATGTGCCCGGTAGGGTCAAGATATCGCAGCGGATTATTCTTTACGTAGGTATAGAGGTTCTGACTCAGCGGATTCTTGGTATCCCCCTCATACGCATCCTCGTTGATAAACCGCCCGATACTCGGATCGTACCACCGGGCCCGCAAGTATTGCAATCCTGTAGAAGAATCCCAGAACTCCCCGCTGTAGCGGAAGGGCTGCTCGACTTGTTCGTTTGTCGTCAACGGATTACCCCAGATGTCATAGCTGTAGCTGTTCACCAGGTTCCCTGCACCGTCTGCTAATCCGACGATATCCCCATGACCATTGTGTACATAGTACTGTTTATTCCCCGCGGCATCGATCCGGGCCGCTAATCCATTGCCTCGCACGTACCGCACCTTTAAAGTTGTCCCACTCCCGCTTACCGTTCCCTCTGCAATCATATCGGTCCCGTCGTAGTAGTAGCGAGTGGTCTCTCCCTTTTCCGTCCGCTCATACAGCAGCCCGTCTCCGTTATACCGATACGTAACCGTGGTTCCATCATCCAACCGTACCTCCGTCAGCCGGTTCCCATCGTCATAGGTGTAGTTGCTTCCCGTCAGCCTCGGCGCGCTGTCCGTTTGCAACGTCTGCCGATTCCCCCGGGTATCGTACGTATACTGTTCATTTAATTGGCTGGAGGTAAAGATCCGGTCCAACTTGTCGTAGGTGAAGGCGTAGGTCGTTCCGTTCTCGATCTTACTGGTCTGGTTCCGGTTATTGTCATAGCTATACCCAAAAGCATTGACCACTGCCCCGCTTGCTTTCGTCTGCGTCAGGCCTGTCCGATTCACTCCGTCGTAACTGCTTGTCCATTGTATCCCGTTGCCTTGTGTCGTCGTATTGGGCAATCCGTTTTTCTTATAGCTATAGCTCTCCTCCCAATTACCCACCGCTTGGCCCACTCCCGTTAAGCGGTCCCGCACATCGTAGCCATAGGCCGTTGGATAGCCGAACGGATCGATCATGGACGTCCGTTTGCCCATCACGTCATACCCATACTGCACGCTGCGCGTATCGGGGAGTGTCACCTGGGTGAGCGTCCCTTGGACCGAATCATAGGCATAGCGGGTGGTACCCGTGCCATCGCTCATGCTTAGCCGCTTGCCCGCACGGTCATACGTATAGGCGATGGTTTCATCCGCCGAAACTTCGCTCGTCAAAAGGTCCCGGTTGTCGTATGCATAGGTCAGCTCCTGGCCATTGCGGTCGATCTGTTTCGTCTGGTTGTCATTCGCGTCGTAGTAGAATGTGTCCACTTGCCCGGCCGGATCAATGCGCCTGATCTCCCGCCCGATTTCATCGTACTGATGCTGCAGCTTGCTCCCATCTGGGTACTGGATTTGGGTCAGCTGACCAGCCAGGCTGTAGCCATACCCGGTGGTCCGTCCTTCCGGATCGGTCACCCCGGTTAACTGGCCCAGAATATCATAGGCATAGCGGGTAAGGCTACCGTTGCCATCGGTGGTTTGGATCACGTTTCCCGCATAATCGTACAGGGTGCTGCCCAAGGTCACGTTACCGCCGGTCTTCACCTCTTCTCTCTTGCTGAGCTGGCCGATCACGTCATAGGTTTCCCGGATTGCATTGGACTCCGCATCGGTCATGGTTTTGGTCAATTGGATGTCATCATAGACGGTTACATCCGTATTGCTGTCCGGATAGCTCACCTTGGTGATCCGGCTCCAGGTATCGTAGCTGGTTTGGCTGCGGTGACCCAGCCCGTCCTGACGCCAGATCAACCTTCCGTACGCATCATATCCATAGGTCATCGTGGCCGTCCCGCTTGTTTCCTTCACCTTTTCCCCAAACGGGTTGTATTCCTCCACGCTCTTCTGCCCTAACGGGTCGGTCACGGTCACCTTGTTCAGGATGTCATCGTACGCAAGGGTCGTTTCGCTTGTATCTGGCAGGATCTCCTTGGTCATCCGGTCTCCTGCATCATATTGATAGCTGGTCGCGTTCCCTTTGCCATCGGTAAACCGGGTCATGCTCCCGCTACGCTTATCGTATTCCACCTGCCTCACAAGTACGGAGACCTGTCCGGCCGCATCGGTGACGTTCACCCGCTGCGCCGTGGGGAATCCGGCCTGGTACAAGGCCCCGTACTCCTGATTAATGACGGTATTGCGGGTGTCGTCTCGGATCGTGACAGCGGTTATATTGCCATACCTGTCGTAGCCGTAGCTCACCTGCTGTTTGAGGCTGCCGCTTCCCTCTTCCTTGACCGTTTGCTGGGTTACGCTTTTCTGCGGGTTGCGAAGCAGGTCGGTTACGTTGACCTGGGAAGCATCCACCGGTTCCCGGATGGAGGCGAGCAAGTGGGTGCTGGCGTCGTAGGTATAGCTGGTCTGGATATTATTATCCAGGGGATGGGTCTCGGTCAACACGTTGCCATAATCGTCATAGGTGCGCCGGATCGTGACAACGGGGGAACTGACACTGCCCCCTGTGGTCTGGCTGGTGACGGTTAGCGGAACCGGCCACCGCTTGGCCTCGTCAAAGGTGCTTTGCTGCTGCCGCTGCACGCCGTTCGCCTGCTCGGTGACGGTAGTGTTGTAATAGACCGACGGTGTGTTCTCGTCGATGTATTGTTTCTTGTAGGTATAGGTGGTTTGGGTCCGTCCGTTGTTGACTGTGGTTGAAAAGGTGGTGCTGCTGCCATAGGTGCCGTCCGCACCGCTGAAGGTCACTTTGTTTTTCCGCTCCTGGGTACCGTTCACATAGTAAATGGCATCCTCCCGCGACTGCATCCGGTAATACTCTTCACTTTCACTTTGTCTGCCGACGGTGCGCACCGCTTTGGCATATTGGTATTCGGTTTTGGCTCCGGTGGGATGCTCGATACTGGTTAACAAGGCATAGAAGTTGTTCTCCGGTTCATAGTAGCTGGGCAGCAGGTTAAAGCTGGCGGCGGATACATTATAGCTGTACCGCGTGGTGCGGTTCAGTTCATCCTTGGCGGCGGTGAGAACTTCCTTGGCGGTACCCGCTGCCAACTGCTTCTCATAACGAATAGTCTTCTCGCCCATAGTGGCCACCACCTCAGTAGAGGAATACGCGATGGTGATCTCGTTGCCTAGGGCATCAATGACTTTGGTTAATACAGTCCCATAAGGAGACACGTTGCTATAGTGAAACTGGACGGTATTGCCGTACGCATCCGCCTTTTGGATGAGCTTTCCATCGGCAGCAAAATTGTACTTGAGTCCGTCCAGAGACGTAAGTACTTGGGCGGATGCTTTTCCATTGACGACGACGCTGCTGTCATTGGTTAAAGTAAGATCCTTCCAGGGATAGCCTACCAGGTTGTTGTTCGTGCCGATCTGGTAGCTGCCGCCGCCGGGCATGTTCAGGTACCGCTGGTTGTACTGATAGGTGATCTCCGGTATATCCCAGCTCCAGCCCGCGCCCAAGGGGGAGGCCACCGTATCGTTCACGGAATTGCGTACAGTTTGACCGTTGAACTGGGCATCCCTCAAGTAGACTTCACCTGTCGGGTAAAATTTACTGACAAAGGGCACGGTCCCACCGGTTTGATAGGTGGTCAGTTCAAACGGATACGTCGACATCGGGGGGCTAGTGGCCGGGTTCTGGTAGGCATAGGCGCCGGTTTCCCATTTCTTTTTTTCCACTTCCATAACGCCCTGGGAATATACATAGTAGAAGCGGTATTGCCAATACGGGTCTGGACCGTAAGGGTAGGACTGGCCTACAACCCGGGTGACGGTGTTCCCAAAGTAGTTAGTTGTACGTGAAGGCATCCACCATGTACGCTTCGCCGCCAGGCGCTTTCTCAGTGCCATAGGGGCCGAAATAGACGGAATAGAAAAGCTTCGGTAAAAAAGCCATGGTGTAGATGGGAACAACTTGTACATTCTTCTCATAGAAATTGGAGTCCGAGGCATTGTACTGCCGGACCAGGGAGAAGGACAAGCCGTTTCTCCCCGGCAAAGTCAACTCGTTATAGTGCAGGTTCAAATCCCCTGACAGGGTGGACACGGACTCGACGTTAGAGGAAACGCTATACGGAGCTTGGCTTTCCCTGGTCCCAAGCCGAGTTAATACGGTTTCATCATAGGTCGAGGGACGCTCCGCTGCGGCCTGCATGGTTCGCATCATATAGGTGCTGTCGGTGACTGTCAGCCCATACGTGTTGTCCATGACCGTAAGCCCGTGCGTGCCAGTAATAACGCTGGCATAGGTATCCATGGTCACAGTGGATTGGTAGTTCAGGGTTTGTTTCAGCAGTCGGGAAAGCTCGTTTTGTTGCTCTTTTACGGTGGGATTGATTTTCTCCAGTGCCAGCTCATAAGGAAGACCTGTCCCTTCCAAATCTAGAGCTTGTTTTACTTCTAATAAGGTATAGCCGGCGTTTAGCTGGGCGGTGACCCAGGCTTCGGATTTTTGATACTGCTGGCTGAGCCAGGAGGTGGTAAGCTTTGGACCGTTTTCTTCTGTTCCGCTCACAGGCGGTTGTTCCGATGGTTCTTGCAGTTGTCCGGGTGCGGCAGTGTTTCCGGGAATAGCGGCTTGGACAAGATCGGCATTGACCGGAGCGGGAAAAGCACTTGTAAGCAACGTCAAAAGTAGGATCGCTACAAGTACATTAGACAACATTCGTTTGGTTTTATTGGACATGAACGACAAGCCCCCCGTTTATGGATTCGTAAAATGGCAACCTTTATTGGACCAATCTCCTGCTCATTCTGTTGGAATCTTGTTATAGTTCACTCTCATTGTCGGCATTTTCTTTACTTTCTTCTTGCTGTTCTACTTCGAAATTGTTCGCCGCGAAACTAGATTCCCATTTTCATCATACTCGTAGTGAATAATGTCGCTGGAAGGCAATGTTACTGTTAGTAGTCTGCCATTTTTGTCATACCTATATTGAACAAGTCTAGCTGGGTCCCTTACGGTAATGGATTCATTCAATTTATCTCCAAACCAACGGATCGATTGCTTTTGTTCCTGCGGTATTCTCAAAATCGGGATTGACCAACAGGTTCGTCTCTACCGTGTAGACCAGCTCCAGATTATCGGCATACACCACACCGCCGCCATTGTCCGCAGTTGCCACCAGCATGAACGCAACCTGAGCCTTCACCGCGTTTTGGGGAATGGTTCCCACCTTCTCCAGATGAATGTATCCCGCTGTGGTTTCCTCACAGCGTAATCTGTCCCGCGCCAGCTCCTGATTGCTCTCATCGTAGAACACAACCTGAATGTCGGATAACGCATCCCTAAGTTGCTCTCCCCGCAGATCTCCCGACAGCCTGTACTGCTTGCCGCCCTCTATCGCTGTTTCCTGCATCACCTGCGCATTGTTCCAAGCAGGCATTCCCGCAACATCTATCTTCAGTGCCCGGCTGCCACTTTGCACCGGACTGCTCACTATGCTGATCTGCCCTGTAGTTGCGCTGTCTGTGCTTTTGCTCCAGATGGACATGTCATTGCCACCGGAATATTCAAACCCGCCGTTACCTAGCAGGTTGGCCTCCACTCCATAAGCCAGGTGCATACTATCCACGTACACAACACCTGATCCCTCGTTCTCATTTGCGATAAGCGATACGATTGCCTTCGCCTTTACCGCCTCCTGCGGGATCATTCCCTTTTGCTCCAGCTCGATATATCCACCTGTCGTCTCCAGGTGGTTGATGTACTGCTGCTCTCCTACTATTTGTCCGTTCGCATCATAGAATCGTGCGCTCAGCTGAACGTAGACATGAACCAGCGTCTCTGCGCTTATCTGCCCGCCAAGTGTATAGGGCTGGCCTCCTTGGACGGCTACCGTCTGCTCCACCTGGTTGTTTTGCCATAACGGCAGACCGCTCGCCTCAATCCTCAGCGCCTTGCTGCCTTGGCTTGCCGGCGTCGCCACTGTCTCTACGCTCCCCGCGCCATCCTTGTATACCTCCCAGCCGAATCGAGGATTGGTCGAACTCGTCTCAAAGCCTGGATTTTTTAATAGGTTATTTGAAGGAACAGCCTCAGGAATTTGGAACCATTGAGGGGTTGACCAAGTAGACCATCCTATCTCATCCGATATTCTGACACTGACTTTTAATACATCATTAGGGGGAAGTTCCTGATTTACAAGATAATGATTGGCGGTCATTGCCGTATCCTGAGCAATGGCACCTGTATCCAACAGGACTTCATCCTTTGCATTCATAATTCTTACCTGAAATTGGTGAAACTCCGTGTCCTGATCCTCATCCGTTTGCTTCCAGGCTATATCCAATTCATCGCTATTTGCTTCACTTGGAGTTTGCCGTGTACCCACAGGTGATGTTATTTCGACCTTAGGCCGGTTCCCAACCGTTGAAAGCAGCAAATTCCCATTAGCGTCGTATGTATATTTCTTATAGATCACTCCATCTTTTTTAATAACGATCAAGCGGTTGTTTGAGTCATATTCATATTGATAATTAGGACTGGCCACAGCCGTAAGCGTTCCCATGACACCTTGAAAAAGGATGATTGCTAAAAAAAATTTTACGAGTTTCTGTACCATTTGCCTTCCCTCCAATGATGATTCTTAAATTCTTCCTAACCTTCTTGACCATGGGACTTACATAAAACGAGAAGTCCCTTAGCTCCGCGTATATATTCACGGGTAATTATGCGCCCATCGCCTGTATCGCTTATTTCATGCCTCTTCCACATAAAATAAACGCCAATTCGACAGCACTTTCAATATCAGAATAGCAATATGTAATATTTTCACTTTTTAATAATAAATTTATATTTAAATTGTTAATAATAGTAATATTATAACATATTTATCTATGTTTGAAATTAACTTTTGATATGTTTTATTATTAGATACAAGTAAAACAAAAAAAGCCAATCGCATTGCGCAATTGACTTCCTTCGCATGAAAAATGCCTATTGTAAACGTAATTTGATTGGAACAAAAATTTCAACTTGTCTATGCCCTAATGCTTTATCGGTTATCGGTGAGCCGATAACATGCCATAAATGGACACGTTCTTTATTTATATCAAGCTCAAAAACATCGCTATCTGTGACGAATTTTTTTATTCCGTTAAATACTCTCATACCATCTTCATATGAATCATCCCTTGCAATTGCGGCAGCATAAATGCCTTCCTCAAAATCAATAATTTCAAATCCATTCATATCAATCTCGGTTACCCATTCCTCGACTGCATAAAACCATGTGAGCTTACCATTTTCATCGTTATGTGTCATAAAGTCACGCGGGAAAAATTTATCTTTTCTTTTTTCGTCAAGTCTCGTCCACATCTCATCAAATTTTTTCAGATCACCGGCGGTACCGGATGTCGCCATTCTACAATTCGGTAAAGTAATAATCCTGACATCTGGCAGTTTTTCAAGTTTTTCAGTCACTTCCAATAGTCGGTTAACAGATGAAGAATTGCCGTTATAATCTACATTTGTAATCTGTTGTTTAATATCTTTTGCCTTGTCATAAAGCTGTTTAATATCACTGTCCTTTTGAAAATCAAATTTTTCAATCTGGTTAATGAACTCAAGAATAATCTCTTTCAATTCATGAAGCAAAACAACTTCATCATCAATATCCGTTACTTTTTGACTCAAAACCTCTAAAACTACTTCTGAACTATTCGAATTGAATATTCTCTGTATATCCTTTATTTTGATATTAAGCTTTCTTAAAATAAGAATTTGCTCCAGTCGTTTGATTGCAGCCTCATCATATAGTCTGTATGCGTAATCATCACTTTTTGTGCTTTGAATAAGCCCCATGTCCTCATAATATTTCAAAGCTCTTGCGGAAATATCATATTTTAACGATATCTCTCTGATTTTAACTAATTTGCTCATTTTTATAACTCCTGTCATGATTTATTAATATAAAATCATGATATAGTACGTCGCAACGTCGTAGTCAAGTGTTCTTTTCAAAAAATCACATAAAAATTTAAGAAAGCACTTGACAAAAGGGCTTCTGCACGACAATACTATGTGTAGTTACTATACTGTATTGGAATTAAACAAAAAAGAAGGTGGTTAAGATAAACGATTATGCGAAGTTCATTGTATTTTTGGAGCGTGTGATTCATAAATACAATCAGTGGGAAAACAAACAGCGTACCTATGGAACAGACACCGTACTGTCCAAAGCAGAAATTCATACAATAGTAGCCGTGGGAGATAATCCGGGAATCAATATTACTGCACTGGCTGACATTTTAGGAATTACCAAGGGTGCTGCTTCGCAAATGATTTATAAGCTGGTTGGAAAGGGTGCTGTTGAAAAAAAAGTGTCACCCAATTCAGATACGGAGGTTGTCTTGAATCTCACGGAGGATGGGCAGAAAAATTATGCTGCACATAGCGAATATCATCTTCAAACGAATGATGAATCAATTAAGTTGCTTAAAGATGTTCCAGAATCGTTTTTCACATATATGATTGAGTTTTTTTCAGCTATTGAAAAGACTATGGATGAAAAA
>JAIMBU010000667.1 GCA_023511325.1 Gorillibacterium sp. | reverse complement strand
CAATCTGGAAGGGAACCCGCGCGGAATCCGCCGCTGCCTGCTGTTCCTCTAGCGAGCCTTCGGTTGGACGACCGTCTCCTAACAAATGCAATTGGAGCACATCCTGAAAGGATAATCCTTGGGTTCGATCTACACTTGCCATCACGCGGCGGATTTTTGCTAGCAATTGAATATCCAAGGAGATCCATTGTCCTCGGATGCGAACCAGCCGTTGATTACGCGCGACTAACTCGGCAAATTCAGCTTCCGTTAGATCCGTATCACCAATAGCAATTCGCCAATCGAAATCAATCAGCGAATCAAGCCCAAACAACGATTGAGCCGTTTTGGCTCCTCCACTCGAGCTAATTTTGGCGCGAAGCTTTGGCTTATTTCGGCTTGCTGCTTCCCACCACGCGGGCAGGAGTACTTGCCAACCGTTCTGGAGCAGCCGTTGGCTGTCTACCGTTAAGAACATCCAAGCGGCTTCATCATCTAGCGGTGTGCTGAAGATATCATCGCGAAGATCTGCTGCCTGCTCTCTAGGCAAGCTTGCGGATAAGCGATCTCGCCAGCCGGATGAGCGTTCACGGATGTGCGCAGTCCAGTCACTCGGCCACGAGCCGAAGGCTTCTCCTTGATCGGACAGCCGCACAGGTACGAGCGCTAGGTCATCAAGCTTGTCCTGCAGAACAAGCTTAAGCCGCCAAGTGGGCTCGGTATCATTTGGCTCCAGCAATTGCAGCGCGGGTCGAAACGGCGCTGTATCCGGCTTCCAGCCAATCGCAACCAGCCATGATGCGGCATCCATACCTGCTGCAGCATCGCTCTCTTGGGCCAACAGCTGGGGATATTCGCTGCGTAAATCTGCCATTTCACGTTCCGTTCGATAGTAACGGTGATTAATTGCAGCAGAGAATGTCGCTTTGATTCGGTCTCCAAATGCTTGATCCAAGTTATCTATGGAAGGATCATCCCAGACCCACTTGAGCACGCCTGATTGAAAGGCGGAGAAGCTAGGCACATATCTTTTCTCCTCGATACAGGCAGCCAGCAGGGGAGCAATCTTCATGAGCGGAGCAGTCTCATCGCCCCAAACCCAATCCATATGCCGAAGCAACTTGCGATCGGCGAAGAAGGGAATCACAAGCTCTGCTGGAAGCATAACCAGCTCAACGTCCTGAAGCTGGTGCAGGGTGAGTTCAGTACCGTAAAAAGAGGCCTCATGCCAAGCGAACAAATGTTGCTTCATATATAAACCGGGTACGTAGTCATCTGTTTCGGTTGAGCCATAAATCAGCGCATCTCCATACTCGCTGAGGCTGATCTCTACCGTAAGGGCTTTAGTGTGTAGGTTCATGATAATAGTTTTCCTTTCCGTAGCTCTTCGTGCAGAGCGCGAAGTCGGCTATGGCGAGCGATAAATGCGCTAAAGAACAGCGCCCATCGGTCTTCCTGTTTCATCTTCTTATACAATTTAGCCAGCCGCTTGAGCAGCTTGACTGCTGATCGGTAGCTGGTTCGATTCTTCTGCAGCACATATCTTTCAACCGCTTGATGATAGAAGGGCAGCAATGTCTCCGGTGCCTCCTTCTCTAGAGGGCGAAGCACACTAACACGAAAACTCAAGGGTTCATTTCCAATCGTCAGTTGATAATCGATCCATAGCTCCCACTTGCCACGTAGCAGCAGTTGATCCTCATAAATCATACTGGAGTATGGCAACATTCGGACAAGGGTGTCCCACATAAGCAGCTCAGCATCAGGAATTTGTTCAAGGACCCTATTCCAAAAGGCGGAATATTCATTCATTCGTTTACTGCGGTAGTTGGTAAGCGAAGGCCCTATTTCAATGAGCCAAGTAACGAGTCGGGACCATTCCGAGCTTGCAGATAGATCATGGAGGTAACGTGTGGCTACGTCATAGTAATGATCGGATAAAGAGTTGGCTTCCTTCAATAGCATCCAAGCTTCCTGATCTTCGCGGAGATAGAAATGCATGCTACTCTGGGCTACCTTCCAAGGGAAACGGGACAAAGTGTGATTAGGCTCAGCTTGGGCTGATTTTAACTGCTGCAATTCCTCTACATACGGCTGATTATCGTTGAGGTTCGGATGAATCCAATTTTTCCACAGTTGATCATAATGGGTCAAATAAAAACAATCTGCTGACGGCTCAGTCAGCATCTCTTGGCGTATATAGGTCAAAGTCTCGGTAACCCGTGTCCATTGCTCTGGTTCGTCCGAGAGGAGAAGTTTCGTTGCTAAGCATTTGTCGATCTTTTCATGCAGATCGGAAATGGCGGTACGCGTAAAATAACCCATATAATTCTCGTGAGTATAGAAGCCAGGTTGTGACTTGTTCGTCAGCTTCTTACAGACAAAAAGGTAGGTATGTAGCCGGAATAACTGCTCTAATAATGGCGTCAGGGGAGGTTTAATAACCCGAATAGCGGCTAGCGCATCCTCGACATACTGTGCATTTCGGATACTATCAGCGAGCGGAGCAGTTTGGAAATTAAATACTTTGTGCCATTCCATAGTCGGCATGGAGGGAATTTGTAGAATTGGTTTTTTCATTTATTCTTCTCCTGAAGGATCGTTGTGTCTATTTTGATTGAACATATTATACCATTGGCCGTAAGATTAACGTACTTTGAAATTTCAGTGCTGCAAGTTAATGCCGTTAATAATTTTCTTATTCCTACCTTATACAATAAAAACACAAAGAAACCAGCTAATGGTATGTCAAGTCAAGCTTTTGGATACCACTGAAATTTGTTATACTGTAAAAAAAGCATGACAAA
>JAIMBU010000666.1 GCA_023511325.1 Gorillibacterium sp. | reverse complement strand
GTACCGAGCAGGGCAGCGATCTCCCCCTGCAGCTCGCGCTGAGTCGTCATCAGGTAACCGCCGCCGAGAATGATTACCAGCGACAGCAAAAAGTGGTACAGGTCTTTCTTGCCGTTCATGCCTCGCTCAGGCCCTCCTGGGGGTCGAAGCGGGAGCGGAAGGGGCCGGCGCCGGGACTGCTCTGAAAAAGGGGGCTGCCGGGGCCGGGGCGGTTCGCCGTGCGGCTTGAAGCGACGATCTCCTCGGCGAGGCGGCGGCGGCGATCGGCTAGGGAGCGAAGCTGCGCGCCCGTCACCAGAAACGGCGCGGGGTTCGTGTCGTCGCCGCTTTCGGCGATCTGAGCCGCGGCGTCGAGGAGTGCCGCCTGCGAAAGGTGCATCTCGGCGCGGGCCAGCAGGGCGTTCCACGGGTCGGTGAGGACGCGCTCGGTGTAGAGGGCGGCGCCGAGCCGCGCGCGCAACACGGCGTTCTGGGCCTGCGCCAGGTCGTCCACAAAAGTGTCCATCTCGGCCTCCGAGGTGAAGCGGTGGCTCCACCCCTGGTGCTTCCAGTTGCCCTCGTCGCGAATCGCGTCGGGGCTGTTGAGCCGCGAGGGGCCCAGCGCGATCAGTTGTCCGATCACACTGGCATTGTAAGCGACAATTCTCCGACGCCGGCTTTTCATATATAAGCTAGGGGATACTCCCACCTCTTTTTTAAATTTTCGACTAAAATAAAATTCATCATTATACCCCACCTGATGGGCGATATCACGCAGTCGCAGCTCTGCCCCGGCCATGAATTGCTTCGCCCGATCTATCCGCAATTGAGTGATGTAATCCATAGCGCTTATATGATATTGTTTCTTAAATAAATCCACAAAGTAATTGCGACTTAGCCCCGTCATTGCAGCTAATTGGTTAAGGGTCAAATCCTCAGGGTAATGCTCATCCATAAATGTCTTCGTCCGTTGCAGCATGGTGTAAGAATCATCTAGCGCCTCCGTGTTGTTTTTGGCGATAGTGAAGAGTAATTCTTGAAAGTCTAGTTGGCTGCGAAAACGTCCGAGTGCCTTACCACTATGCCAATGGTTAAATATGTTGTCGCACATCAAGATAAGCTTAACTGCCGAATCTGTCCCGAGCCCTAGTGATGAGTCAAACAATACCTCATCCTTCACCTGCTGCAGCCAGCCTTTGCTAGTACGGCTTTCTCGAAACAAATCGAAGTGGATCAAGGTAATCTCCAGCTCCGCTTCCGCCCGCTCCATGATTCCGAAGGTCTGCCCAGGCGTGCAACAATAAATTTCTTGTGCCCGTATGCGGCAAGTCTTGCTATCTAGCGTAAGCAGTCCTTCTCCCTGGGTAATAACAATCAGTTGATAAGACAAGGTAAGGCGCTGAGGCAAACGCCCGTCAGCTCCCGCCTTCAGCTTTTCGATATCCTGCAAGCACACGGTTAAGGAATCAAGCCTATTTAGCGAATCAAAATCGCTATCTCGATCGAATTCACTGTTCTGCACCAAAAGCCACCAGCCTATCTTTGATAATGATTATCATTATCTCATAGATAGAAATAAATCGCTGTGAATGTAATCGCACATTTACGATTTAGCTGTATTAGTTGGACTTTTGTTATGCTTAGTTCTCGAATTCCCCCTTAACTGCGGGGAATGTTTGGACTTCCAGCCATGGAAAAAGCACAGTGAATAGCGGCAATTAGCCATTATTCACTGTGCTCAGTCTTACGTATATTATTTCAGAAACTAACTACTTAGTTCCTATTCCCTGCTCATTACTCCACTTCAATAATAAGCTCCGCCCGCAGGGATTGACCAGGCTCTACCTTAACAAGCTCTTCCCCACGAAGCATTTCACCATTCTTAGCCATCCACGGCTCGACACAGATGAAGGGTTTATCGCCAAGCGTCCATAGCACCACATAGGAGCACACATCACTGTAGCTTAAACGAATGCTTAAGCCTGGTTCTGCCTGAAAGGTGATTTCCCGTTTCTTCGCATCAAGTAGGACCACAGCCTCCTTGGAATGACTTAGGTCTAGTGTGCCCGTGAAGGATTTCACTATTTTATCATTGTAATCCAGCATCTGGGTTGCATCTGTACGATACTGGATAGCACCGGAAACCGCAGTAAAGTAAGGATGCGTTCCAGCGTACATCGGCATTTGACGTTCGGATTTATTGCTGTATTCCTGTTCAATGTGCAGCTTACCCGCTTTAAGGCGATAGGTAAAAACAAGCTCGAACTCGAAGGGGAAGAAAACAAACGTTTCTTCATTGCTAGTAAGCCGTAATGTTAATGAGGCTTGGTCCTGATCATCAGAACCAATGACTTCCCACGCACAATCACGAGCTACCCCATGATTTTTCATCGGGTAAGTCGTTCCTTCCCACTGATAGGTGCCTTCTGGTAGTTGACCACTGATCGGAAACAAGATCGGAATGCCTCCGCGAATGTTAGCCTTCGGGTCTTCGTATGTCTCTCTCTCCAAGTATAGTAGCTGCCGACCGGCAACCTCAAACCCAGTAACAATGCCGCCACGCTCAGGGCAGATGGTAACGCATGAGTTGGTGCTACTTTCCTTCAATTGGTAGATTGGGTATACGTCTGTACCTTTTACGACTTCATATTGCTTCGTTGCTTTGGTATTCATAGGTCAGCTCCTTTATGTAATTACACTCTTGCTAGTATTTATTATAGCTCTCCTCGTCCATGATTGGAAACAACGTTAGCGCAATGGAGCGATAGATCAGTCATCTAAAATCCAAAATGCTCACTAACTAATTTAAATGG
>JAIMBU010000665.1 GCA_023511325.1 Gorillibacterium sp. | reverse complement strand
GCTGTATGCAATCTACTAGGATAAACGCTTATCGGCAACTTGAATGCCCTGCGTCTATCGGTGAAATACAAGAAAAGCTGTTCCTACTTGTATTTTAAAAATATTCTTTACAATTCTGCTATAATTGTAGCAAAAAAGTAGCGTTGTGTGAAACAAATTGCATGGGAGCAACCCCACTATTTAACTCTATGACGGCTTTACAGAAGAGTCAACTCTGTTTTTAAATTAAAATAAGGTATAATGAAAGGGCTATTGATTGCATTTATTGCGTGAGGAGGCTTGCGCTCATGAACCGGATCCTGCTTGTTGAGGATGAGAAGATTCTAGCCAAGAACATAGCCTACTCCTTGGAAAAGGATGGATTTCTTGTTGATATTGCTTTCAGTGGAGAGGATGGGCTGGAGCAATATCAGCAGCACACCTACGAACTGCTACTGCTCGATTGGACGTTACCTGGCATCGATGGCTTGGAGGTTTGCCGTACCGTTCGCAAGGAATCCAATATTCCGATCATTATGATTACTGCCAAAGAAGAGCTTGTTGATCGAGTCGTTGGCTTGGAGGTTGGGGCTGATGATTACATGACAAAGCCTTTTCATCAACGAGAGTTACTTGCCCGTATCCGTGCGCTCTTGCGCCGAAGTCAGCTTGTCCGTACAGAGAATGAGGAGAGTCGCCCAACCTGGAACGGGCTAGAGCTCGACAAGGACAAGCTGAATATTCTGTATAAGGGAAAGTCTACCCCACTCTCGGGAACAGAATTCAAGCTCCTTGACCTTTTTCTCAAGCACCCACAGCATGTCTACACACGCGACTTTCTTTTTGAGACGGTGTGGGGCATGTCGGAGGGCTATAGTGACCGAACAGTAGACGTTAATATCAGCCGTCTGCGCAAAAAAATATCTGAGCTTTCCGGACTAAAGACATTGTCGGCTGTGCGCGGAATTGGCTACTCGTTCGGTGAACGAGAATGAAGCTCAGATACCGCCTTTGGCTAACCTTTTCGTTGCTGTGGCTGATCGGATTAGCCGCTGTCCACCTTTTTATTGTCAATATCTATCAGAACCGTGCCTATGACAACCAACGAGAGCTGGCTTTCTCCCAAGGAGTAACGATAACTGAGCGGATCACAGGGCTTTTTCCAAGATACGCAGAACGGGCAGAAGGTTATTTAGACTATTATGGCTCGCTCTTCTCAACACGACTATTCCTGCTCGATGCCAACAAACAACTAAGCTATGATAGCTTTGATCAGTTCGCTATGGGTAGCCATTTAACATTAGCCATTCTATCCACGGATCAGCGACTGCCAGTCTCCATTTTTCTGGCTACAAAGGCTTATGGAACGGTTCAGTATACGTTGCTTGAAATGAACAATCCTTCGCAGAATGGTTATCTGCTCATGGTAAAGGATTCCCGTTCAGTAAGTGACGACATTGTTAAATTCCGTGATCAGATGTTGGGCTTTCTCGCAGCGGCTACCGCTGTAGGCTTCCTTGTTTTCTATGCGGTATCGATCTGGTTTACCCGTCCGATCCGCCGGATTGCTCTAGACTTGCAGCGGATTACACCGCGAAACCGGGTCTTTCCCTTTGTCTATCGGCGAAAGGATGAAATCGGCCATCTTGTCGCGCAAATTAAGCTGATGATCCGCCAGCTCGACACCTACGAGAAGCAGCAAAGACGATTTATCAGCACCTCATCGCATCAGCTAAAGACACCGCTTGCTACGATGCAGCTCATCATTGAGAATCTGCCTAGCTTAGAGGATGACAAGAAGCTACGCCAAGAATATACGGAGGACCTGCAGAAGCAGATCGACAAGATGAAGCAGACCGTTCAAGGCATGCTCGACGTCTACCGACTGGCGGATCAACCCCTGCGTAAACGACAGATTCCTTTTGCTGAAATTCAGTTGCATGTCATTGAGGAATTTCAACATTTAGCCGACAGCAAGCAGATTCGTTTGGTTTATGAGGAGAAGAAGCCGTCTCTCTATGCTGATGCTGCCATGTTCCTAATGGGGCTTGATAACTTAGTATCGAATGCCATCCGTTACTCTCCAGAGAATTCGGAGATTAAGCTTTCCCTGCAAAGCGCTGGCCCAGGAAGAACAAAATGCAGCCTCTGTGATCAAGGAATGGGTATCGATGCGGAAGATATCCCTTACATCTTCGAACCCTTCTACCGCTCACGTACAGCTGTGACCTGGGATCAGGAGGGAAGTGGACTTGGACTGGCCATCGTCAAGCAGATGGTTGACCTGCATGAAGGGGAAATCCATGTAGAGTCGATAACGGGTCAAGGCTCCTGTTTCCAGCTACTGTTCCCTGACACTGATTGATGAGCACAATATATGGGAGAACACTTATACCGTTCTGATATTTGTAACAATAGTGTTACATTCAAAACGTTTTCGATTTACTTATCTGGTTTAAGATAGAGATAGACAGAGAGGTTCTAAGGAGGAATTACGTTGAGAAAAGCTTGGACATTATCCATCATGCTAGGTGCCGTACTGCTAGTCGCAACAGGATGTGGTCAGAAACCCGGACTATCGCAGGCAGCACCAACTGAAAAGACAAATCAAGGGGTGGGCGAGAATGACATCGCTCCAGCATCTCCTGTTGTATCCTCATCTCCGGTAGCTAGTAGCCCGGAAAGCACCCCAACAAAAGTAACTAAAAAAAAAATACCAACAAACCGAAAATTTTAATCATTCAAGGCAATTATTCATCAAAAAAAAAAAAAAATAGATATAAAATAAAAAATTAATATTATACAAATATAAAGAAT
>JAIMBU010000664.1 GCA_023511325.1 Gorillibacterium sp. | reverse complement strand
ACCCAAGGGGAGAGTACGAACTGATTGGTTACACCACCCCAAAGAAATGCGATATCATCAACGTCATAATTACTGTAGGAGCTTAACTCAACTGAGAGAGCATTTGCATGAAATGTAACAGGTCGTCGGTTCGATCCCGATCGTCTAGTTTTGTGGAAAAATGGGGCATGATGCAAAACTATCGGTTGCCGTACGTTCAAGTGCTTAGCAGAGGATTTGCCCTCGTATTCTTTTGCTGGACAGCATGAAACTTATCTAGGCATTTATGGGAAAGAATCTGTCTTTGAACATGTGAAAAAATGCTGGGCAAGTCTATGGTCCTCGCAGCAGGGAATACAGATGATGCCGAAAATTTGTGAAGCTTATTGAACAAGCGTTGAAAGGATTGGGGGGACTTGTTTATAAAAGATTTTCTTCCATTTTCCTGCCCGGTATGGTCAGTCAGTTTAAGTTTGCTCGTTTAGTAAATCAATCTCTTTAGTGACGAATGATCCAATATAATACAATAAAATATTGAATAAAATACATAAAATGGTTCTATGGTTAACGAAACCGGTTTATATTATGATATGCGTGAAATGGTAGCGCTTTAAAACTTGATTAGCTCTCAACCTGATTTCTATTGCGCGAGCGCGCCGTGCATTGAAATACGAATCAGATTATAAAGGAGAGAAGTAAAGTTGAAAAAAGGGAAAATGGTAAGTCTGCTTCTGCTGTTCGCACTGTTGCTTACTTTGATACCCATTACTCATTCAAGTGCAGCTACAAGCTGGAATCTGGCATGGAGCGACGAATTTGATGGGACTTCGCTGAATGCTGCCAACTGGTCCGCTGAGATCGGCACCGGTAACAGCGGCTGGGGAAACAATGAGCTGCAGTATTATACTAGCCGCACGCAGAATGTGCAGGTTTCAGGCGGGAATTTGGCGATTACTGCGCAGAGGGAATCCTACAATGGTATGAATTACACTTCCGCACGAATCAAGACACAGGGATTGAGAAGCTTTACTTATGGAAAGATAGAGGCAAGAATCAAGCTGCCTTCAGGGCAAGGACTATGGCCTGCATTCTGGATGCTTGGAACAAATATTGATTCAGCATATTGGCCTAAGTGCGGGGAAACAGACATTATGGAACGTGTAAACAATAATGCCTCGGTCAATGGTGCTGTGCACTGGGATGCCAACGGCCAAGCCGATTATAGTCAGGTATCTGGAAATCTTGATTTTTCTCAGTACCATGTATACGGCGTGGAGTGGGATTCGACTTACATCAAGTGGTTTGTAGACGGAACACTGTATAGTTCTTTCTATATCGAGAACGGCACCGGTAACACGGAGGAATTCCAGAAGCCCTCCTTCATTCTGTTAAATCTCGCTGTGGGTGGAAATTGGCCTGGAAGTCCCGATGGTTCAACCGCTTTCCCCGCGCAGATGTTGGTTGATTATGTACGGGTGTATAACGCGTCCACATCGTCAAGTATCGTCAGCGGATCAACTTATATCTTAACCAATAAGACTAGCGGCAAGGTGCTGGATGTCGTGGACAATTCTGTGGCAAGCGGAGCCCAAATGCAACAATGGACCAATTACAGTGCGAATAACCAGAAATTCAAAGTGGACAGCACGGGAGACGGGTCCTATAAACTTACGGCGGTGCACAGCGGAAAAGTGTTGGATGTGCCAAGCGCCTCAACTTCCAGCGGGGTACGGCTACAGCAATGGGATAGTAATAGTAGCAATGCTCAAAAATGGAATATCGTTGATGTCGGGGGTGGCTACTACAAAATTGTTTCCAAAGCGAACGGATTTGCCGTGGACGTAGCCGGATCTTCAACTGCAGATGGGGCAGCGGTCCAGCAATGGACGGACAATGGAACGGATGCTCAGAAGTGGTCATTTACCAAAGTCAATTAATGTTGAGAAAAAGAGCCAGAAATGAAATCATCGTTAAGGAAGAAAGTTCATTTGCAGCATAACAGTTATGTATTCGTATGATGTTTAGTGATAAGGATAGCGCATAATACCTGGCAATCAAAAAACGCCCCCGAATGTTTAACATTCGGGGACGTTCTATAACCTGGCTTATTTAATGGAAGCTTCGTAGATTTCCTGAGTAGATTTTGCCAGCATGGTGTTGAATTCATCGTCCGTTTGTTGGTCGGTCAACCCCTGCGATAAGGCGCGCGAGAAACTGGCGATCAATCCGTGATTACGAGCCAGCTTCTCATTGGCTTCCGCTTGGGGATAGCCGCCTGACAAAGCCACCACCCGTACCACATGCGGATCCTCAATTAGGTCGCTGTAGAAATTGTCTTCCGTCGGTATGGACAGTTTGAGCATGACTTTTACATCTTTGCCAAGGGCGGATAATTGAGTCAGAAGCTCTTTTTTTAATAGCTTCTCCGATTCTTGCTTATCGGCGCTGGTGATATCAACTTCTGGTTCGATAATCGGTATCAAACCATGTGCGAAGATTTGGTTACCAACGGCAAACTGCTGCTCGACAACTTTCTGGATACCAACAGGGTTAGCTTCCTTAATAAGCGAGCGCATTTTGGTCCCGAAGATATTTCTCTTAACCGCCTGCTGCAAAAGGTCGTCCAAGCCGGGAATGGGTTTCATGAGCTGAACCCCATTCTCAAGGTCAGCCAGTCCTTGGTCGACTTTGAGAAAAGGGACAATGCCTTTCTTCTCCCAAAGATAATCAGCGGTAAATTGACCGTCGATGGAACGATCCATTGTGTTCTCAAATAAGATCGCGCCCAAAATGTACTTGGCATCAAACGTAGGGCTCTTGAT
>JAIMBU010000663.1 GCA_023511325.1 Gorillibacterium sp. | reverse complement strand
GGAGCTTAGCCGGCCTCTGCCTGGTGAAGAGACCGAACGAAGGAATGTTGGCACAAGGATGCCCAGAGACATGGGAGAGTTCGTCCTCATCAGCTATGCAGAGATCCAGGGTGCATCGCATACACACCCCCCACTGCAGTAAAAAATACCCAGCAGTGACCGAGAAGCGCACCCATAGACTGTTAAATATCAACAAAATTGAAAAAGTATGTGATGAGTTTTGTCGAAAAATATTTTTTTGGCACCCCTAATATGCCAAGAAACCTTGATATATCAACATTTCTAGAGGGAGGATAATTTATGATAGGTAAAAGTAAAAAAGCCCAACAAGTTGAACCGATTCCAAAAAGCATCATGAACATTGCTTGGATTTTAGTGCTTGGTGCAATGATGCCCTTATTCGATTCAACAATGGTCAATATTGCCATCAAGCACTTAAGCCATGATTTCAATGTCGGACTAGGTTTCATTCAATGGGTCATAACAGGTTATGTGTTAGCGATGGCTATTTCAGTACCGCTTACAGGCTGGATGGTTCAACGGTTCAACGGTAAATGGTTAATGATTGGCGCCAATATCGTATTCTTAGCAACCTCGATAGCTTCGGGGATTAGTTGGAGCATCTATTTATTAATTATTTCTCGTATTGTTCAAGGTTTCAGCGCCGGTTTTATTATGACATTAGTGAGCACTTTAATTGTTGAAGTAGCTGGAAAGGATCGAATGGGACGTCTAATGTCAACTGTGGCTATCCCGGCGGTTTTAGGGCCAATTCTCGGTCCGGTAATGGGGGCTATAATCGTCCAATACTTATCCTGGCGCTTCATATTCTTTGTCAATATTCCAATTGGTGTTCTTGCCATCACTTTGATGATTTTAAAATTACCTAACTTTACGCCGGCCAACGTAAAGGCCAAATTCGACTTCTTCGGTATCTCTTTATTGGGTGCCAGTTCAGCCATTTTGATTTATGGCATTACGCAAGCAGCGAAGAATGAGACGTTTAATAATAGCACGACTATCGGCGATATTATCGTCGGAATTGCTATTTTAGCCATTTACATGGTTTACGCAGCAATCAAAAAGGAACAGGTAATTCTCCCATTACGCTTGTTTAAGTTGAAAAATTTCAGCGCTGCGATGGTTGGTTTGTTCCTTGCTGGGATTGCCACCAACGGTCCAATGCTTTTGTTACCTTTGTTTTTCCAAAACATAAAGGGATTCTCGGTTTTAAGCGCTGGATTGATTTTGATTCCTCAAGGCATCGGTATGTTGGTTGCCCGACCATTGATTGGTAAGCTGATTGATAAATTAGGCGCACGTAAAGTTGTTTTAGTCAGTTCGGCATTAGCCATTATCGGCACGATACCGTTTGTATTCTTCAATAAATCGTCTTCCCTTATTGTTGTGGGAGTAGTCTTATTTATCCGCGGTATGGGTATCGGTGGTGTGACTATACCAATGATGACTGATGCGTACACAGGTATGGCCCAACAAGAGATCGCACAAGCGAGTGTCGGAACGCGGCTGATGCAAAATATCGGTGGCTCGTTTGGTTCATCAGTGCTGGCAACGGTTGTTAGTCTTGGAATCCAAGGAAAGACACCAACGATTCCACACATGACTACTGCTTATCATGATGGTTTTATGGTAACGTTAATCTTTAGCCTAGTTATGCTTATTCCATCTTTATTCTTAACTAACAAGAAATCCATGAAATAATATAATCAAACGGAATCTAAATATTTGATAATACCCGTGGTGCTAGTTGAGCGTCAGCGCTCAACTAGCCCTAGTGTGACCAAGGAATACGCCAACAAGATGCCATCGAGTGCCACTTCAAACCCGGCAATGGAACTCGCTCGAATGTCGGTGATCCGGTATTGGTCTGTGAGAACCGAAAACACCGTCTCGATGACGTTGCGTTTTTTCCTGATCCATTCTTCCCATGCCTTGGATGGGCCGTGCTTTTGATTGTGTCGAGACGTGTCCAGAACGCGGCTTGGTGTTCTTCGTACAGCTTTTCTCGAAGAGCGCGGCTGATGTATCCTTTGTCCCCAAAGTTGTCAGGATGAGGGATTTGAGTCATCACCGTTTCAGCGGCTTTGACGTCGTGGCAGGACGCTTCCGTCATGACATAGCCCATGGCCAGCCCTTGATTGGTCACTTGAAGATGCAGCTTGAAACCGTAGTACCATTGCTTTTTGGAAGCACAATACCCCATATCTGCGATCCCTCGAAATCGCTTGACGCGCTGCATTCTCGCGGTATGGCACAACGGAAGAGGAAAACTGTCGATAACGGCATAAGCATGGTGTTGTCCACGTTTCGCCAGTTCGTGACGAATCCATTTAACCGCGAAGCCAAGCGCTCGGCAGCGGCGGTTGTATCGGGAGCGTTCAAGAAACGAGCCGTTTGTGAACAAATTTCCCGTGACAAAGCGATGCTAGGCTCGTTCGGAAGAAAAGCCCAGCAGAACCGACATGACCACTTCGTCTTCTTGCTTGACCAAGTGACGGTTGCGGCGATGAAGATACATTTGAATCAACGACAGTTGGGCAGAAACAAAACAGAAAATGGCGGCATGTATGAGTAAAATGTTTGTGGGAGGGCGCTAAATCCTCTTCCATATGTTTCAAGGGAGGGTTTCCTTGAACAGAAGGAGGATGAGCAAAAAAGATGCAAAAAGGACTCTCTTCCTGTATTGTGATCGTGCAACCAAATCACTAAGGAGGTCAGAGAGTCCTATGCAACAGTTTATCACAGGTGGACAAACATGAAAAGAGTTAGAAGCAGAATTGTTTT
>JAIMBU010000662.1 GCA_023511325.1 Gorillibacterium sp. | reverse complement strand
CATTCTGTCATGGAAGTCAATGAGGTTGACAAGTTCGCGTTGCTTGAGAATGTAACCATTTTTGAGAATCCGGATAGCTGTATGATTTTCTGCCGGACGCAAGAGGCGGTAGATACGGTGTTTGCGAAGCTCGTGGAGCTGGATTATTCTTGCGCTAAAATTCACGGTGGGATGCAGCAAGCTGATCGGTTCCAGGTGATGAATGATTTTAAAAGAGGAGAATTCCGCTTCTTGGTCGCCACCGATGTCGCTGCTCGTGGGATTGATATCGAGAACATCACGCATGTGATTAACTATGATCTTCCAATGGAGAAGGAGAGCTACGTGCATCGCACGGGGCGGACAGGCCGGGCGGGTCATACGGGCAAAGCGATCACCTTTGTCAATCCTCGGGAGAAAAGGTTTCTAGCGGAGATTGAAGCCTATATCGGCTTTGAGATTCCCAAGGTGAATGCACCAACGCCTGAGGAAGTGGATGCTCAGCGCGAAGCTTTTGAAGTGAAATTGAACGATCAGCCAGAGCTCAAGAAGGAAAAGAGCGAGCATATCAACAAAGAAATCATGAAGGTGTATTTTAACGGCGGCAAGAAAAAGAAGCTGAGAGCCGTTGACTTCGTGGGAACGATTGCTCGGATTGAAGGAATCGCTGCCGAAGACATTGGCATTATTACCATTCTCGATAACGTAACGTATGTAGAGATTCTTAATGGTAAGGGACCACTTGTGATTGAAGTGATGAAGGATACGACGGTTAAGGGTAAGCTGCTGAAGGTGCATGAGGCTAACAAGTAAGCGAGAATGTTGACGCAATAAACGAGAATAAGCAGGTAGATTTTTTAACCAAACATAAAAAACAAAGGGATGGCACAAAGGTGTCATCCCTTTCTTCATGCAAACAGGCAATTCACCAGAGCTGACATTCGTCATAGATAACCGTGGCATGTGCTAAGGGTTGTTCAATTTCATCTCTTTTAAAGGGTTCTTTCAGGCTACATTTAGGTTAGGCAAGTATCCTATAAATAGTAAGCAGGTAAATATTGGTGCGGTTATATGACAGCGTGGGGAGTTTTGGCAGAATGTTCAAAAAAATGATCGGGTCGTGGACGGTCGGGAAAAAATTATATGCTTCTTTCGGTGTTGTTCTGTTGCTTCTGGTGAGTATTGTTGGAATTAGCCTAGTTGAAATTGAGAAGATGAATCAAACGACACAAGAAATTACCGAGGTCTGGATGCTCAGAAGCGTAACAGCTTCCCAGATTAATTATCAGGTTGAGCATTTGATTAAACTGGATCAGGATGTTCTGTTGGAAGCGGACACGACTAAACTCAAGGATTTGGATACTCAGGTCCAAGAGCAAATGACCAGCATCAATACTGATCTAGAGCGGTACAAGGATACGTTTGATGCCTCATCTGTAGACGATGATCAGCGAGCGAGCCTTGCTAATTTAACCGTGGCATTGGCAGATTACAGCAAACTACATACGCAGTTCATGGAGCTAGGACAAACGGTTAACATCGTCGCTGGCGCTGGGCAGCAGACAGATCAAGTGAACACACTCTTAACGGATGTCGACGCTTCTTTTGCTGTGATGAAGGTAAGCATGGACGAATTATTGAAGTTCGGCATTGAAGGCGGTCTCAGCAAAGCGACGGAAGCTGGAAATGTGACGGATCATGTGAAATGGACTTTATATATAAGTGGCATCGTTGCTATATTGCTCAGTCTTATCCTCGCAGCAGTGATTACATTAAATATCTCCAAGCCAGTTCGCGCTGTCTCGACGGCGCTGAAGAAAATAGCAGAAGGTGATCTCAGTCAGCGAACGATTCAGGTGAGAAATAAAGATGAGATTGGTGAACTTGTAGGTTCACTGAACGGAATGATTGCGAATGTTCGCCAGTTAATGGGCGGAATACAGGAAACCTCTGCTCTTGTCGCGGCCACATCTGAGCAGATATTAAACAGCTCCGAGCAAGCTTCACAAACCGCGGAACGGGTCACCGAAACGATGCAGGAAGTAGCCACAGGTTCAGAGAATCAACAGCTGAGCTCAGAGGAAACAGCTAGGGCGATGGAGGAAATGGCTCAGGGTATACAGCGGATAGCCGAGGCCTCCTCCGAGGTTTCGGACTACTCAAGCGTTGCGGTTGGTGAAGCACATGCAGGAAATAAACAGATCGAGCAGGTTAAGCTCAGCGTGAACAGCATACATGATTCCGTTGGCAAGGCCGGGGAGCAGATTCACTTATTGAAGGCACGCTCTCAGGATATCGGGCAGATGGTAGATATCATTCGTGCGATTTCAACGCAAACCAACCTGTTATCGTTGAACGCCGCCATTGAAGCAGCGCGAGCTGGTGAGCACGGTAAAGGGTTTGCGGTCGTTGCAGGTGAGGTCCGGAAGCTAGCAGAGCAATCCAATGAATCGGCCAAGAAGATCACGGAACTCGTAGCCCAAGTTATTCATGACACTGATAAATCCGTACAGCTAATGAATGTGGGCCTGGTGGAAGTTGGAGTAGGCTTGACGGCGGTACAAAATGCAGGTGATGCATTCAAGCGAATTGTTCGAGGCTCAGAGGAGGTAGCCAGTAAAATCCAGGAGGTCGCAGCTTCAGCGGAACAAATGTCAGCAAGCTCGGAGCAAGTGAGCGCCTCCATCTTAGAGATGAACTTGATTGCCAAGAAGGCATCGGAGCAAGCCAGAACAGTAGCGGAATCGGGTGAAGAACAGCTCGCTTCCATGCAAGAAATCACCGCTTCAGCCAGCTCGCTCAGCGCAGCTACCCAAGATTTGAACGGTCTGGCGG
>JAIMBU010000661.1 GCA_023511325.1 Gorillibacterium sp. | reverse complement strand
ATTTTATTGCCTTGTTGAGTGCAACAGTGACTAGCTCAAGAAAATCATTCGCCTCAAATCCGCAGATGATATATTCCCGCGCAGGAAGCTGCCATATTTGAAAATTCTCATCCATCACCCCAGACTCAACCTCTGCTCCTGCGAAATAAGTAAAACATCCCTCTGGTGCATCACCCATATAAGCAACGCCCAACTCACGCCCATTCGGTATGCGGGCAATCCGGCCTTTCTCCTGGTGGAAACGTCTCCATATTTCGCCAGGTATATCGACACCGGTCGATTCCCCAATGGGTAACTGCCCCGCAATAGGAACATGACCAATCACGCCCATAAAATCAATTGGTTCATCTAAAAATCTACGGTTCATTTCTAAAACAAGCCCATCGCTAATCAGTGGTACACCCTCGTCAATTAAGGTATAGCCTAGTAATAAATCAGGCTTGTTAAACTGGTTTAGTGAAACCGGGTGCTCCCGGTATTGCTCAGGTGTCAATCCATACGTCTCTTTGAATGCCCTTGTAAAAGTTTCATGGCTCCCGAACCCGTACTCTAAAGCAATGTCAAGAATGCGCTTGTTTTTATTTTGCAGAGCTTCTAGGACTATAGCCATTCGCCGCAGTTTAATATATTCCCGAACCGGTCTTTTAACCAGACGGCTGAACAACCGCTGATAATAGAATAATGACAGAGAGGCAGTTTCTGCCAATATATCGATTTTGATATCCTCTGCTATATGTTCCTCAATATAATCCAGAGTCTTCTGGATTGCTTCCCATGCATGCATAGTATGCACCTCCTACATGAACAGGATAATATAAATGATTAAATCTCACTTGACCCTGTCTGCCCTCTTTATTAAATTCGCAAAAATAGCTATCTTCTACTAAAAATCCATACCTATCCTCGCCACGCCCTTTTGTAAATGCCATATCATGATATTTCCTTAATAAACTTTTTGGTGGGCCATAGCGAGCCCTCCACCAAAGTTAAAAACTGCACCGCCCAAAATGTGAGGTCGCAAGCAAGCGCATATTTCGTTTTTTATAATCTGGTTCAAGCCGGACATCTTGATAAGCCGTGGGGTATTCAATGTTTAACGGAGAATACCGTTTGTTGTGCGGGGAATCCAAGTCGATTCGCAATACACCGTCCGCATCTATGGCCTCTTGTACATTAGCGACGCTTTCACGGGTTATTCCCACGCGCTCGCCAACGCCAAGCATAGCAATTTCGGTGAGGAACCGCCGATAGGTAAAACTATCCACCAAGTCATAGCGGAACGCCCTAATCGGTCTATTCAGCGCAAAGCATGGTCCGTAATATTTATTACCAATCTTCACATGCATATTGCTGTCCGGCTTCATTATTCTATTTATGCGGTTTAGTGAATCAGCCAACATTTTGATGTTATCGGGTGTTCGCCAAGATTGGGTGTAAGCTAATTCCGCAAGAGTATAAGAGCAAGGAAAATACTCGTCCGTTTCAATATATGGATAGTTGTATTTGCTTTTCGTTTCCCTCGTCTTTGTAATCTCATCAAGTGATGAAATTTCAAGAACGCGTTCAAAACCTTTCAACAAATATCTTGGAAGTGCCGAATCTCCTCGTCATCTCCATAGCCAAGCATAGACTGCATTGTGTAAATAAGGCTCATCAAGCAGCTACCGTTGTTTAGCCCGACGAATCTATTATCATAACGCAGGGTTTCCGGCGGTATGTATGAAAATTCCTGCCGTAGGATTTCCTCATCGCGCATAGCTTTGACGAAATTCACTATGTAAGGGTGCGTTTTCGGTATACCGTAATATGACAGAAGCCGCACTGCTGCTTCACCGTCCTGCAACGGCGTCTCATGAAGCGTCACTCCGCGCCAATTACTCCAGCTGTGCATACACTCCCGATGTAGCCATCCGGCTTTACATAGGTGGCGAGCAGCTTGAAAAGCGGCGTCTGATAAACCATTTCAAGCAGTTTCTCCTCCTGCACCTCATTAACATCACGCAGAATTTCTTTATGCAACCGATACTGTATCACGGAACCAGCATTTTCAAGCAGGAAGTCGATTGATTTGGAAAGTTTCATCGTTACATCAATCCCTTTCTCATAATCACAACTGTTCCTAACTTCGCTGCTTCAACAAATCCGGCTTTTTCAAACAGTCGAATCGGTCCCATGAAGTTGAAGGTTTCACGGTAGTCGTACAATTGGGGATACCCTTCTACCACATCAAAACCTTCTGCTTTCGCGTCCTTGCATACGCGGGAAAGTAAAGCGGTGGCGACACCTTTACCTCGATATTCGGGGTCAATCTCAAAGCATAGTACAGACTTAACGCATTCATCGGGTTTTACAGTATACGCGCCTCTGACTTCTTTGCTGATACCGAGTAGCGTGTAATTCTCCTTATCGTTAGCGTTGCACCAACCAATAGACACGCCATCATAAAACGCCAAGTATCCCTGTAAGGCTCCCGATTGGATTTGTCGCTCGGTAATTTTACGTAGTGTTGTCTTGAAGTCGGGAATATCGCGGGGCATAACTCCTTCGTTCGCCTTAATCAACGTAAAAAGCTCTGCTTGTTCCTGCTCCTCGGTCATTTGAGGGCGGCAACAATAGCACGGTTGCATAGGTGAATTATCGGCAAACGCACGGTTGTCAAAGAAACCAAAGAAATCGGCGGTAAGTTCTGTTGTGAGTGGTTGGATTGTTAATTTCATTGTTGTTTTTTATTTATTGGTATTGTTGCGCTGTGTACGGCTTTGGGGATTCTCGGAGGCTCTTTGTATGTCCGAATGAATAATAAGAAAAGAACGAAATAGCGGAGAG